>CAMPIZ010000033.1 GCA_946886675.1 uncultured Flavobacterium sp. | reverse complement strand
AGCAAGGTATTCAGGGAGAGATAGGTCCTCAGGGAGATCAGGGTATTCAAGGTATTCAGGGTCCTCAGGGAGAAATAGGTCCAATAGGCCCAATCGGTCCGGCGGGTCCTCAAGGTGAGCAAGGTATTCAGGGTCCGGCAGGAGCAAATGGTATTAACGGTACTAATGGTACAAACGGAATTAACGGACTAAGTGCTTATGAGATTTGGCTTGCTGAAGGTAATGTTGGTAACGAAGCTGCTTTTCTTGCTTCACTTGTTGGAGATACAGGAGCAACTGGTGCTCAGGGACCTCAAGGTCCTGCTGGTCCGGCAGGGATTAATGGTACAGATGGAGTAGGAGGTATAACAACTGCAGGTACAGGTATATCGGTAACGGGAGCAGGTACTGTTGGAAGTCCTTATGTAGTTTCAACTAACCTTTCAGGCCTTAACGGTCCGGGTAGCATTACCTCATCTCATTTGAATGTAAGTAACGGAACAAACTCAACATTTAAAGATGTAACACTGAGCATCAATAATAATGTTATTACATCAAACATGATAATTGACGGTGCAATCCTTAATCAGGATCTGGCAAATAACTCTGTTACTTCTGATAAGATACAGGACAATACAATACAAACACAGGATTTAGCAGACAATGCTGTTACCTCTGGTAAAATACAGGATAACACTATACAGTCTCAGGATTTGGCAGACAATTCTGTAACCACCCAAAAAATAGCAGACAGCGCTGTTACATCGGCAAAAATTGCAGATAACAGTATCGCAACTGCAGATTTACAGGATGATTCTGTAACGGCGGCTAAAATAAATGCAAACGTTGCCGGGCCGGGATTAACACAAAATGGTTCTGGGGCTTTACAGGTAAACGTTTCTGCTTTAACAGGCGATGGCAGCATTACATCCTCACATTTAAATGTTCAGGGAGGTACAAATGCAGCGCTTAATGATGTAACGCTAAGTATCAATAATAACGTGATAAATTCAAACATGATTATTGATGGCGGGGTACAAACCGGTGATCTGGCTGATAATGCTGTAACAAATGCTAAAATTGCTGATAATGCTGTTAATTCTAACAAGATTCAGGATGGATCTGTACAGTCTCAGGATTTGGCAGATAACGCAGTAACTACACAAAAGATAGCAGACAATGCTGTTACATCGGCAAAAATTGCAGATAACAGTATAGCAACTGCAGACTTACAGGATGATTCAGTAACAGCTGCTAAGATAAATGCCAATGTAGCCGGAAATGGTTTAACGCAAAATGGTTCGGGTGCACTTGAAGTTAACGTATCTGCCCTTACAGGCGACGGTAATATTACGTCAACAGACCTTACGGTTTCGGGAGGTAACAATGCGACGCTTAACAATGTAACACTTAACATTGCTGACGGAGCTGTAACAACTAATAAAATAGCAAATGGTGCAGTGACAACAAACAAGCTTAATGCAGGTTCAGGTGCCAATGGCCGTATAGCCATGGCGGATGCTTCTGGTAATGTAAGCTTTAGCAGTGTGCCGCTTGGCAATATAACAGGCGATTCTTCTGTAAGTGTATCCGGCGGAACCGGCGCTACCCTTACTAATGTAAACGTTTCTGTTGCCGACGGAGGAATATCGACAGCTAAACTTGCTAATGGTGCTGTAACTACAACTAAGTTGGCATCAGGTGGTAACAATAAAACACTTACAACAGGTCCTTCAGGAACTGTACAGTGGACAGATACTCCGGTAATACCGGTAGTACCAACGAGCTTAATGCCTAAGTTTTTCTATATGCCTGCAGTAATATTTGATACATCTGCCTATTCAGGTACCCCTGTGGTAAACCAAACGAGAAACCTGTATCAGGAATATATAAACCAGTTTACTGCTGCAAATACAAATATGGTGCGAAGTGATGTGGGTGGTGCAAGTGAGGCTCCGGCTGATATTCCGTACCTGCCTAATGCTACAGATATGTATTACTATATAACATACTATGATACTACAGTATTTTCTAACCTGAGTATTAATGCTAATGGTGTGCTTACTTATACCATAATTGGTAATGCAACCGAAGCTTCTTACATGAATATTGTATTTGTAGTTAAATAATTTATGATTGGCCAAACGGGTGGCTTTAGCTGCCCATAGGCCGGTTTATCAGAGAAATCATGTATATATCTCATATAAAATATAACAGGATATCCATAAAGGCAATTTTGCTTATCCTATTCCTGTGCCTGCTTGGCGGTATGCATAAGGCAACTGCCCAGTTTGCCATCATGGAAGATTTCAGGGGTAATGGAAATCCTGACATTATCATCGGAGGACCGGGGGGGTCTGGAGGTACTGCTTACCTTACTTCCGGTGTTAATGATCCTGTAAATGACGGATGGCTAAGGCTTACTAATTCTACTGCAAACCAGAGGGGATATGCTTATATAGATAAATCGTTTCCTTCTACTTCAGGAGTTTTGGTAGATTTTGAATATAAAATATGGAGAAATGTTAATGATACCTATAGTGGTGCAGACGGTTTGGCTGTATTTCTTTATGATGCCACTTCCACTTTTCAAATGGGAGGATATGGTGGTTCACTTGGTTATGCACCCAATGGAGGAAACGGACTCTCAGGAGGTTATGTAGGTGTTGGTTTTGATGAATACGGGAACTATTCCAACCCAACAGAAGGTAGGGTTGGCGGTCCTGGCGAGGTACCTAATGCAGTAGTATTAAGAGGTCCAACTACAGCAAGCGCTTCAACTACAAACCCTTACCTTGCAGGTACGCCTTTGGGAGACAGGACCGGCGGTAACGGAGCCATAAGGGGAAGGGATGAAATTGATTACAATACCCAGACATCCACCAGACCTACCGATGCACAATTTTACAGAAGGGTACAGATTGAAATCATCCCATTGGATGCATCAGGGGTGTATTACCAGATTTCTGTAAGGTGGAGAAAGTCTGTTAACGGACCATGGGTAGACCTTATAAGTTATAATACAACAAATGCACCTCCTCCGTTATTAAAGCTTGGTTTTGGTGCTTCTACCGGAGGTGGAGTAAACTTCCATGAAATACGTAACCTGTTTGTAACAACACCAGGTAACATAATTGTTGATAAAAAAGCAAATAAAACTTTACTGAGGACAGTAGGGGGCGGGGGCAGCAATAATGCTAACCTGGTTACTTATACTGTTGAGGTAGACAATCCTACAGATTTAGACGCATACGGGATTAATTTTGTAGACAGGATTACCGATATGAATGGCAACCTGATGCCGGAAGGTACAACAGGATTTGATGTAACATCAATCACACATTCAGGATTTATTTCGGCAACGCTGCCTACGGCGGGTTCGCTAACTACCAATGAGATAACAGGTACGCTTAATCTCGCGGCAAACTCGGTGGGAACTATTACGGTAACAGGACGGCTTTATGCAGTACCTGCGGGGAATGCACTACTTAACACAGCAACTGCGACACCGCCGTTGGACGATGACCTTAGTAACAATACAAGGTCTGTAACCATACCTGTAACAGCAGAGGGCATAGACCTTATAGTAGATAAAACCGTTACCAATTCCTGTATTGATGGAATAAATGGAAATACATTTACTTTACAATTAAAAAATAATGGATCCAGCACAGCAAATTATTCTTATAACACATATTCCAATAACATTTCAGTAGCTAATCGAATTCGGCTTATTGAAGTTATTCCTCCGGGTGCAACTTTAACTCAAACCGCTTCACAATATACTGGTTGGACTCGAACACAATCTAATAATACACCTTCAACAGGTTATACAACTTATACATATAGTATTGGTGATAGTGGACAGGCTCAGGGCAATTTAGCTGCTGGAGCTTCATATAACCCTATAACTTTTACTATAGCAGGACCAAATTCTGATTATACAAATAGCGTTTCCCTTGAGTATCAGGCAATAACAAGGTGGTATAATTATTTTGTGTTAAGTAGTGATGATATAGAAAACACAACAAATGCCGGTAATAACAGTGATTCAGTTAACTTAACAACGATACCTACAGTACCTATTGTAACCAGCCCGGTACGTTACTGCCAGGGTGAAACCGCTGTGCCTCTAACGGCAAATACTACTAATCCCGCATATCAGTTGCAGTGGTATGTGGTAAACGGAGGTTTTGCTTCAGATTATCCTTTTGTGCCTGGAACAACAACCCCGGGAACAACTACTTATTATGTAAGCCAGAAAAATGGTGATTGTGAAAGCAATACGGTGCCAATTCAGGTTATAGTTTATGGAACTCCTACAGCCGGAGCGATTGGTTCTAACCAGACAATATGTAATAATACGGCACCCGCACAGCTTACCTCGACAACAGCAGGAACGGCGCCGGGTGGTGGTACTATATCTTACAGGTGGGAATCCTCTGCAAATGGTACCTCAGGCTGGACAACTATATCCGGAGCAAACGGAGCAACATATCAGCCGCCTGTATTAACTGCAACAACATATTACAGAAGAACTACAATAGTTACTAATGGTGGCAAATCATGTGAATCTGTTCCTACATCAAATGTAACGGTTACAGTAATGGCCGTTACCGACCCTGGGTCAATTGCATCAGATCAGACAATATGTAGAAATACAACTCCTGACCTTCTAACTTCAATATCACCAGGAACGGGTACAGGTAGCATTACTTACAGATGGGAAAGATCTAATAACGGAACTTCATGGACAACAGTTTCAGGAACTAACAGTCTTACTTATCAGCCACCTTCTTTAACATCATCAAGATATTACCGCAGGGTAACAATTGCAACATCGGGAGCTACCTCTTGTGAAGCAGCGTCAACAGCCATACAGATTACCGTTAATGCTGCTGTAACTGCAGGTAGCATAGGTTCTAATCAGACAATATGTTACGGGACAGTACCATCGCTTCTTACTTCAACAGCAAACGGAACAGGTACAGGTACCATAACTTATGAATGGGAGTCATCGCCTAATAACAGCACATGGACAGTGATATTGGGTGCCTCTTCAGAGACATATCAACCTGGAGCGCTAACATCAAATACATATTTTCGCAGGACAACAATTGCTACATCTGGTGCGGCTTGTACATCCTCAGCTACATCCTCAGTATTAATTACTGTAAACAGTGCAGTAAACGCGGGAACTATTGGCTCAAATCAGACAATATGTTACAATACTGCCCCGGCACTGCTTACTTCAGGCGGGGCTGGAACGGGTACGGGCACTATAACCTACAGGTGGGAATCCTCTCCAAACGGGTCTGCCTGGACAACTATATCAGGAACTAACAGTACTACATACCAGCCTCCAGTCTTAACCGCAACAACCCATTACCGCCGTATAACCATAGCTACATCCGGTACTCCATGTGAAGCTGCCTCAGCATCAGTAGTAATAACAGTAAATAACGCAGTATCAGCGGGAAGTATAGGTTCTAACCAGACAATATGCTATAATACCACACCTGCATTGCTAACATCAGTGTCAAACGGTACAGGTACAGGAACTATAACATACACCTGGGAATGGTCGGCTAACGGTACATCAGGCTGGACTACAATATCCGGTGCTACAGGGGCAACCTATCAGCCGGGAGCTTTAACAGCTAACAGATATTACCGCAGAACTACTAACGCAACATCAGGTTTAGCATGTACGTCATCGCCTACTGCATCTGTACTTGTAACGGTAAACAGTGCAGTAACGGCAGGAAGCATTGGTACAAACCAGACAATATGTTACAATACGGCTCCGGCATTACTTACCTCAGGTGGTGCAGGAACGGGTACGGGTACAATAACATACCGATGGGAATCCTCACCTAACGGATCTGCATGGACAACTATTTCCGGAGCAAACGGAGTTACTTACCAGCCTCCAGTCTTAACCGCAACGACCCATTACCGCCGTGTAACCATAGCTACATCCGGTACTGCCTGTGAAGCTGTCTCAGCATCAGTAGTAATAACAGTAAATAGTGCAGTAACGGCGGGGAGTATAGGCAGCAGCCAGACAATTTGTGTAGATACAGCCCCGGCTTTGCTTACGTCTGTAACAAGCGGATCGGGTACAGGCACTATAACATACCGATGGGAATCCTCATTAAACGGTACATCAGGCTGGACCACTATACCAGGCGCTACAGGGCCAACCTATCAGCCGGGTGTATTAAAACAAACAACATATTACAGACGTATAACCGTTGCCACATCGGGCACGGCGTGTGAATCGTCGCCAACCGCAGTTATAGCGGTAACGACTAAGCGATGCAAAGTCATAACAAACCCAATGATTTACCAAAGGGTTAAAAACTAGAACAGAAACCCCACTAATACTGTTTAAAAAATGAAAACAATAAAAATAACATTAACAGCCCTGGCATTTTCCGCTGCCGCTTTTGCCCAGACAGGGCAAACGGTAAACGAAGGCATATTGTATGTAAGCCCGGGTACGCTTGTAAGCGTGGAGTCAGATTTTGACAATACTGCTATGGGCGAATATGAAAATAATGGAGAAGTAATATTTAAGCGCAACTTTAACAACGACGGGATTACAACTTTTGATCCGTCTTATACCGGATATACCAGATTTACAGGATCTGTACAGCAGGATATAACCGGCAGCATACCAGCTGATTTTTATGATGTCTTGTTTCACAATTCTAACTGGCAGCCCGCTTTTCGTTTGTATGGGGATATTTCGATTAGCGGTAATGCCGACTTTTATCAGGGAATTGTTCAGAATGATGTATTTGGGGGAATAATCATATTTGAGAACGAAGCAACGCACACCAATGTGAGTAATAACAGCCATGTAGACGGCCATGTAGTAAAAAATGGTGATACGGGATTTATTTACCCAATTGGAGACAACCAGTACTTTAGGTATGCTGCCATATCTGCTGTTGATGCAGACGGAAGCTTTATGGGTAAATATTTCTTTGAAGATTCAAATCCTGTTTATCCACATGCGAGTAAAGCAGAAAATATAATACTAATTGATAATACGGAATATTGGACGGTAGATAAAACCAGCGGCCAGGCCGATATAATTCTTACCCTTAGCTGGGATGAGGATAATACTACTCCTGCACAAATTATAGGTACACAGGCAGGGGAACTCCATATTGTAAGATGGGACACAGATCAGTCCAAATGGGTAGATGAAGGCGGTATTGTAGATGAAGGTGAAAAAACGGTTACAACTCCGGTAAATGTTTCGGGTTATGGAGTATTCACTTTGGCCAGAGTAAAACCTGTTCTTCCGCCGGCTCAGGACGTGGTTATATATAATGGTGTAACACCGGATGGTGATGGACAAAACGACTACTTTATAATAGAGAACATTACTAATTTTCCCGGTAATAAAGTTGAGGTTTATAACAGATGGGGTGTAAAAGTATTTGAAACTTTAGACTACGACACCAGAGGAAATGTATTCAGCGGGTTTTCCTCAGGAAGGGTTACGGTTTCTCAAAGCCAGAGACTCCCGACAGGTACATATTTCTATGTAATAGAATATCCGGCAAACGGAACAACGGTAAAGAAAACAGGTTATTTATATATAAGTGCAGAGTGATGATGATGAAAGATTTAAAAATAAACAGCATATTGGTTTTTGTTATTGCCCTGGTTGCATTACACAAGGCACAGGCTCAACAAGACCCACAGTATACTCAGTATATGTACAATACTATTAACGTAAACCCTGCTTACGCCGGTTCGCGTGATGTAATGAGCATTTTCGGAATCTATCGTGCTCAATGGGTAGGTCTTGATGGAGCCCCTGTAACATCTACAGCCTCTTTAAATGCTCCTATTGGTAAAAAAATGGGAATAGGGCTTTCATTTATTAATGATAAGATAGGCCCAATGGATGAAAGTGCAATATCGACAGATATATCCTATACGGTAAACGTTTCAACAAGATATCAGCTGGCATTCGGGCTTAAGGCTACAGCAGACCTTTTAAATATAGATTTTACCAAACTGAATATTTATGACCCATCCGATCCAAGGTTCCAAAACAATGTGGACAACCAGTTTTCACCAAATTTTGGTGCGGGGGTATTTCTTTATTCTGATAAGAGTTATGTAGGGATTTCTGTTCCAAACTTTTTGGAAACCAAACATTACGAGCATAACACATCATCTGTGGCAAAAGATAAAATGCATTATTACTTTATTGGAGGCCATGTTTTTGATCTTACCTATAACCTGCAGTTTAAGCCGGCTACTATGGTAAAAGTGGCAAACGGCTCTCCTTTACAGGTAGATGTTTCAGGTAATTTCCTGTATGATGAAAAGTTTACCGTGGGACTCGCCTACAGATGGGATGCTGCATTAAGCGCCCTAGCAGGGTTTCAGGTATCAGACGGTTTATTCATAGGTTATACCTATGATATGGAAACAACCAGGCTGGCAGATTATAACTCCGGCTCTCATGAAATTTATCTCCGTTTTGAGATTTTATCAAAAGGCGGAAAAGTAGCTAACCCAAGATTTTTCTAAAAACAAAGGTTATGAATCAACTAAAACTATTACTAACATTACTGCCCTTAGCTTTTTCGCTTCAGGGAATGGCGCAGGGCAGCGGACTAAGAACCGCAAACAAACAGTTTGAAAATTTAGCTTACAGCGAAGCCATAGATACTTATATGGAAGTAGCCGGAAGGGGATACAAATCCAGAGAGCTGTTTGAGAAAATTGGTGATTCCTATTATTTTAACGGGAAGCTTGCCGATGCCTACCAATGGTATGATAAGCTCTTTGAACTTGGTAAAGAAGTTCCTACAGAGTATTATTACCGTTTTGCACAAACATTAAAGTTTGTGGGCAAATACAGTAAAGCTGATGAAATAATGGAACAGTTTGCAAAGCTGAACGATGAAGACTCCAGAGGGAAACTGTTTTTGGAAAATAAAGATTACCTTGATGAAATTGAAGAAGAATCCGACAGGTATGAAATAAAACTTCTTAAGGCCAACTCTTCTCAATCAGATTACGGGACTGCTTTTTTTGGGGATAAAATTGTTTTTGCTTCCAGTAGGGAACCACAAATAAAACAAAAAAAGGTAGATAAGTGGACAAACCAGTCTTTTACCTGTCTTTACAGTACTGTAATGGATGAAAAAGACAGTCTGGCAGGGAAATCGGAGAAATTTGCTATCAACCTGGATACAAAATTTCATGAATCTACCCCGGTATTTACCAGCGATTTGAACACGGTTTATTTTACCCGCAATAATTATAATAACGGAAAGGCACAAAAGGATGAAAATAATCGCATTCTTTTAAAGATATACAGGGCAGAATATAATGGCAGCGAATGGGTAAACGTAACCGAGCTTCCGTTTAACAGTAACGATTACAGTTGTGCTCATCCAAGTATAAGTGCAGATGGCAGCACGCTCTACTTTGCTTCAAACATGCCGGGAGGGTATGGAGAGTCAGATATTTATAAAGTAAACATAAAGGGGGGCTCTTTTGGTACGCCTGTTAATCTTGGACCTGGGATTAATACAGAAGCAAGGGAAAGCTTTCCGTTCATATCCGCAGGAAAAGATTTATACTTTTCTTCTGAAGGGCATCCCGGCCTTGGCGGGCTTGATATATTTATCAGCAGACCGGAAGCAGACGGTACTTATCAGAAATCTCATAATGTGGGCACGCCCGTAAACAGTATGCAGGATGACTTTGCCCTTATAATTAACGACAAAACCAGAACAGGTTACTTTACTTCAAACAGGGATGGGGGCAAAGGTTTTGATGATATATACAGTTTTATTGAGTTTAGCCCGTATGGTGAGGATTGTGCCAGAAAAACAGAGGGCATATTAGCAGACGAAATTTCAGGAAAAATCTTAGTCAATACTAAAGCAGTACTTCTTGATGCTAATCTTAAGGTAGTTAATGAAGCTATTACAGATGATAAAGGATGGTATTCATTTGATATATTATGCGGAAGGACTTATTATGTAAGGCCAGCCGATTATAACAAGCCAAAAAATAAGGAAGAGAAAAAACCGGAAGGGCTTCAAAAAGGTGCAGACCTGGCAAAAGTGTATAATATAGAGTATACTTATTTTGACAGAGGTAAATTTAATATTACTCCTGAAGCAGAAAAAGATTTAAAAAAACTTGCTGATTTCTTAAAGCAGAATACAAATGCAAAAGTGGATGTAAGGACACATACAGACTCACGAGCATCTAATGCTTATAACCAGGTTTTATCTGATAAGAGGGCAAAAGCTATTATCGATTATTTACTTGCCCAAGGCATAGAATCTAACAGAGTAACGGGTAAAGGTTATGGCGAAACGCAGCTGATAAATAAGTGTGCTGATGGTGTAAGCTGTAGTGAAGAACAGCATGGGCTTAACAGGAGAAGTGAATTTATAATAACAGAATTATAGTTAGCATACACACAATAACTATTTTTTAACCTGTAGCTGTGGCAGTACCTTTGGTTTTCATAGTGGGGAGGACTACCGGGAAATTACAGTTGCAGCGTTAGCGCTGAGCAGAGCAATAG
>CAMPIZ010000032.1 GCA_946886675.1 uncultured Flavobacterium sp. | reverse complement strand
ACGCTAACATACAAAATTTCTTATAAAAAACCTGCGTCTCAAAAGCTGAGCACGCAGGTTCTTCCTATATAAAAAATATAATTTTTATCCCTTCACAAACTGTAATTCTATAGCAAGTTTTACTTCTTCGCCTACCAGTACACCCCCTGTTTCCAGTGCTGCATTCCAGTTAAGCCCCCAGTCTTTACGGTTTATTTTTCCTGTAGCCGAAAAACCTGCCTTTGTATTACCCCACGGGTCTTTTGCAGTACCGCCAAACTCTACATCAAGCTTTACAGGCTTGGTTACACCGTTAATGGTTAGATCGCCTTTTAACTCATATTCATCGCCACTTTCCTGTTTAAACGATGTAGACTTAAAAGTTAAGTTTGGATATTTTTCCACATCAAAAAAGTCAGGGCTTAAAAGATGGTTGTCACGATCTGCATTACCTGTGCTAAGCGAACCGGCTTCACCTTTAAATTCGATTTTTGCGTTTTCAAAATTATCATCATCCGTTTCTACTGTTGCATCAAATTTTTCAAAGCTCCCTGATACATTGGTAAACATCATGTGCTTTACCTTAAACCTTATTTCTGAATGTGCAGGGTCTACAACCCATTTTGTTGTTGCCATAATTATTAATTTTAGTTGTTAATTTGTATAAATAGTAAGTTACAAAATTTTAAAGAGCCATCGGTACTTCCATTAGCAGTATTTCGGCGTTGTCGCTGACTGCTTTAACGGAAATACTCTCCGTATTCCAAATACCAAGTCCGTCACGCAGATTAATTTCATGCCCCTGTATGATAAAATCTCCATTTAAGACAAAGGCATAAACGCCATTTCCTTTTTTCTTAATGTCATATTGTACTGTGGTATCCTTATCAAAATTGCCCAAATGAAACCACGCATCCTGGTGTATCCAGACACCTTCATCATCAGGGTTGGGAGACAATATCTGCTGTAGTTTATTGTGCCTGTCGGCTTCGTTAAGGGTTATCTGATCGTAACGCGGTGTTACATTCCTTTTGTTAGGATACACCCATATCTGAAGGAATTTGGTTAGCTTATCTTTATTTTTGTTATACTCGCTGTGATGCACACCTGTACCGGCGCTCATAACCTGTATATCGCCTTTTTTTATCACTGTAGTATTGCCCATGCTGTCTTTATGCTCCAGGTCGCCTTCCAGCGGGATGGAAATTATTTCCATATTGTCGTGTGGATGGGTTCCAAAACCCATTCCGGGATCAACCCTGTCATCATTAAGTACACGTAATGCACCAAAATGCATCCTGTCAGGATTGTAGTAGTTAGCAAAGCTGAAAGTGTGATGTGAATCCAGCCAGCCATGGTTTGCATGGCCTCTGGTATTGGCTTTATGTAAAACAGTATTTTCCATAATTTTAGATTTTTCGATTGGTAAATGATTATATCCTATAAGCTCTAGCGGGGCTATTTCATCAATTTCATTTTTCAGGGTTTCGCCAATGGCTGCTGATGTTATAAACATGCCGGTGCCCATTAGTCCTTTCTTTATAAAATCTTTTCGTTTCATAACACCCGTTATTAATATTATTATACAAAGTTCTATAAACCATTGGTTCAAAACATTGAACTAGGACAAGAAATAGAAAGTCGAAAAGACGAAAGCTAAAGGCAAATATGGAAGTCTAAAGGTTAAATATTGCAGCTAAGTGGTACTGCCATATTTACTTATTGGAACACAGACAAATATCAATACAAGCTAGTGCTTTGCAATTTTGGCTCTTACCTTGCTTAGAAATTCGGCAGAGATGCCCAGATATGAGGCAATATAGTGTTGTGCCACACGCTGTGGCAGGGTAGGGTAGTGTTGCAAGAATTCCAGGTATTTATCCATAGCGGTTTTAGCTATAGTGTTAAACAGCCTTTCCTGGGTTACCGCAAGGTTTCTGTACAGTAAAATGCGAAAGGCCCTTTCAAATCTTGGAGCTTTGGCAAATAGCTCTTCTTTAGTTTCGGGAGAAAATAGTAAAAGTTCGCAGTCTTCCAGCGTTTCTATATATGTATGGCTTGGCTTATCTTCATAAATACTGAAAGAAATATCGCTTATCCATGAGTTTTCTACAGCAAACTGCAATATTACTTCTGCTCCTCCGGAATTAATACAGTACCTTCTTAAACATCCTTTTACCACAAAAGCTTCAAAGTTGCACATTTCACCTTCGCGAAGCATTGTTGTTTTTTTAGGCACTTCCCTATATTCCAATAATGAATTAAAAGTATCCAGTTCCTCATTTGTAAAGGAAACATACCTGCTGATACTTTCGTTTATTTGGGAAAACTTATCCATGCTGTAAGACTTTACAACAAATATAGCCTATTAGGGTATACAAAAAAAGTGCCTTTTGGGCACATTTTATATTGTGAATTAATATGTTATTCGTTTTCTGGGGCAGGTTCCCATAATTCTATTTTATTACCCTCAGGATCGTATACCCATGCAAACTTGCCAAATTCCATTTCTTCACGGTTTTGATCGATTTTTACTCCTTCGGATTTTAGCATATCCAGAAACTTTTCCAGTCCTTCTACCCTGAAGTTTACCATAAATTGCTGGTTTTCGCCAAAATATTTAGTATCAGCCTTAAAAGGTGCAAATACTGTAGGTCCGTACTCCTGTTTCCACATCTTACCACTGCTTACTGAATGGATACCAAAATATTTTTCATACCATTCGCTTAATGCCTTACTGTCTTGTGAACGGAAAAATAATCCGCCTATTCCTGTGATTCCAGCCATGTGTTTAATTCTTCTTTATCTTGTTGATTTTTCTTTTTTAATATTGCAGCCGCTATAAGCGCAAAAAGTAACCCTATAGGGAAGATTTCCATATAAGTATACAAAATTACCACCAAAGGATTTTTATAAGACTCTACAAACTCCTTATTCTGGGCTATCTGCCTGTTTATTTCCTCTGCTGTTTTTCCAGCGGCCTTCATCTGTTCAATCTGGGTATCTGCATATTGCTGTGCAAAATCAGGATAGAAATTATACAACGCTATAAGCCACACAATAACATAAACAGAAGATGTGATAAACGACATAATCGCACCCATTAAAAATGCATTACCAAAGGTTATACTGCCACCGGCTTTTTTGTCTCTGTAGCTTTTTATTCCTACGAAGATCAATGAGAAGGCTACAAACATTGAAGCAAAGCCAATGATCATAGCGTTGGTCATATCCTCATGTCCGGTGATGCTTGTAATTAGAAACCCAATGGTACTGATTACTCCTCCGATAAGGCCGTAGGTTAAAATAGTTTTTTTCATACCTGTTATTTGTTTTAGTGTTTGTTTACTGGGCAAAATTGAACATTAAGGGATAAAAACAAATCATCCTTTCGGGTGATTTTTCCGTTTTTTATAAAATTACAACTTTTGTGTGAAATGTTTTAAGGTATGATGCTCAGTCTTTTAGCTTTTTCTACAGCTTGGGTACGCCTTTTTACTTCCATTTTTTCAAAAAGTTTTCCCGAATGTGTTTTAATAGTGTTTAGCGAAACAAAAAGCTTTTCGGCAATTTCTTGATTGCTCATGCCTTTTGCCATAAGCTGTAATACATCCAGCTCCCTTGAAGTAAGGTTAAGCCTCTGCAGTTCTGCCTCATTAAGCACAAATTCTGCTTCGGGCTTTATGTAAACCTCTTTTTCAACAATTACAGTCTTAGTTTTGGGTTTGGCCAGGTTAAGGGCAAGCCATATACCCAGTGCAGTAAATATAATTGCCAATATACCGGAATAAATATCCAGCGAAGGGCTTAGTATTAAAAAACGAAATTCCAGCCAGCGCAGCAGCAATAGCAGCAGCGCAAGACTGGAACCGTATAATAGTATGCTTTTATGTTTTTTAATTGCAGCTAGCATGCTGCAAAGATAAAATTATTTTTGTTTGGCAAGCCCTAATGCTTCCCTCAGCGAATTTTCAAAACCTTTCTCACTTGGGCGAGTAAGATTCGAATCTACAAAGTTACCATCAGGGTTAATCAGTATAAATCTTGGTATGCTTTGAGCATTATAATCTTTACTAAATTGCTTTTTGTCGTTTATATGTAACTGCAGTACCGATTTAGATTTGGCTTTTGCATCAATAAACCACTGTTGTATATTGTCATCTATACTTGCAGCAACAAACTGAATCTGGTCGTTGTCTTTATATTTAATAGCCATCTTATCAAAATAAGGTGACTCATATTTGCATGGCCCGCACCAGGTTGCCCACACATCTATTACCACATACTTGCCCCTAAGGTCGGCCAGGTTAACCGGCTTATTATCCAGAGTAATGGCGTCAAATAAAGGAGCCTGCTTACCGGAGCTTATGCTTTCTAAAGTATTGGCGGTATTCTCAATAATAGATTTATATCTATTGTCTTCAAAACCGGAAGCATAATTGGCTATAAGTGTATCTCTTTCCATTTTACCGGAAGCCTCATTAACACTTTTATTCAGCTGGTAATAAAGCATTTTGTCTTTAAAGCTTCCTGTCGGCATTTTGGCTATGGCCATAAGGTTTTTATCATCTTCACTTATGTCTGCTTTATTATTGGCAGTAAGCTGTGTCATAACATAATAAAGATATTCATTATCAGTCATAAGGCTCTCATCATTTAATATTATAGTAGCCTTGATCTTTTTAAGGTCTTCAGACTCTTCAGTTTTTTGGTCAGGGTATAGAGCGGCTCTTTTTGCAACGTAAGAATCCCATGTATTAAGATACTGTACAGTCATTATTTTCTTCTGCTTATCTAAAAAGTCAGGCCTTGGCACATAGTTGTCAACTGTTTTGAATTTACCGGACTCGTCCATGGCATCTTCCCACTCGTCAACAAGTTGTTTCATTATAAAATCCGGGTTTTCCATAAACTGATTTCGCCCTACATAATATGCCACCATCCCGGAAATATTAGTTTCAGAGCTAAACCTGTTTTCGGCAAGCCTTGTACCTGTAATCACATCAGACGAAGCTGTCTTGTTGAGCTTAAGGTCGATATATGTACTGTCATTCTTTCCGAAAATGGCAAATTTCTGTACGACCTCATCAAATAATATTTCATATTTATCCAGTGCCACATCCTGAGGTATTACTGCGTGAAATTTATTATCCTTAATAGGTATAACAGCAACCGTATCATGTATAAACATATCTCTTATATACACATTTTGCAATGGCCTGTCACTCTCAATCTTGCCGGCAACAACAGTCCTGTTATGAGGTTCTGCCTCAACAGGCATAAGTGTGTAAGCGAGTAAGCCTCCGGCAATAACAAGTACGGCAAGGAGCATTGCTATCCTGTTGCCTTTTCCAAAAAATGCAGCTTTAAAACCTTTATGTTTATACCATTTAAAACCTAAATAGAGTAATATGAAACTTAACAGGAAACTCGCAGTTTCAGAATAGGTTATCCAATACCCTAAATCACTTCCTTTTCGATAACCCGACACTTTACTCAAAGGCTCAAGCGGATACCAGTCTGGCGTTACATTAAACGCTTTCAGGAAGATAAATGCAAGCAATAAAAAGAAACCTATTAATATGGACCAGATAAAGCTTGGCATTAATACCGATATTATATACTGAAAGGCGGCGAGAAGCAAACCTGCCAGTAAAAGCCTGGCCACCAGCCAGAATATTTCAGCAAATGCAAAGCTCGTGGCTGCCTGCTCAGGTATATCATTAACAAGACTATATATCCACCCAAAAAGGTAACAGGCCGCAACCAATGAAAATATTGAAATTAGCATTGCTATAAGCACTATCGAAAATTTTGAAAAATAGATTGATATCTTATTGAGGGGCTGAGTTTCCATAAGCTGCCATCCACCGTTACGATGGTCAATCTGTGTAATTCGGCTTACCGTAATTATTATAAGAAGCGGAAAAAAGAACCCGGCAAAAGGATCCAGTGTATCTTGTATAAGGTCAAGGTAATAATTATACGGCATGCCTCCGCGTTCGGGGCTATTCTCAAAAAACATTACCAGGATCATTATTAAAGGTGATATAATACCCAGTATGGCAGAGGTTACATAGATGCCTGTTCTTTTTTTCTTTAAATGTTCTGCCTTTAAGGCAGTAATAAAGTTTTGCATTATTGTAGTGTTGGTAAGGTTATTATTAGTTTACAAGGGCCATGAACCATTCTTCCAGCCCGTCAAGTATTTTTATCTCATAAATTTCGGCTCCGCGGTTTACAAGGTTTTTAGTGAATGCGGGTATATCTTCACGGCTTTGAAGTTCAAGCGAGATTTGTGATATGTTATCCAGTTCTGCTGTAGCAATATCATTTATAAGTTCGCGGTGCCAGCGTTCGGCATCCTTAATAGTTATTCTTATTTTGCATAAGCCGGACTTTTTGGAAAGTTCCTCCATCGTTCCCTCAAACTGTAGTTTACCTTTACTGATAATACCTACATGGGTACACATTTTTTCAATTTCGGCAAGCAGGTGGCTTGATACAAAAATGGTAGTTCCTTTTTCTTTGTTAAGCCTTACCAACAGTTTTCTTATATCCTGAATACCATTTGGATCGAGCCCGTTAACAGGTTCATCAAGTAAAAGCAGTTCCGGTTCATCTAATAACGCCATACCAATAGCGAGGCGCTGTTTCATACCTAACGAATAGTTTTTGGCTTTTCTTTTTGCATCCCTTTGCAGGTCTACCAGCTCCAGCACTTCATTAATTCGGCTTTCGGGTACGTTGCGCAGTTTAGCAATATATTTTAAGTTATCATACCCGCTAAGATGCAGGTAAAGGGCAGGGCTTTCTACAAGGGAGCCCACGTTCTCAAACACCTTTGGCAGCTGTTGATGTAGAGGTTGTCCAAATATGGAAATAGAATTGTCCTGCTGTGGCAGTATCCCTGTAAGCAGTCGCATTGTGGTTGATTTTCCTGCGCCATTGGGTCCTAAAAAACCATATATTGAGCCTTTTGGCACATTTAGGGATACATTGCTTAACGCATTTCGTTTTTTAGAATAGTTGAACGTAAGGGAATTTGTCCGGATAATGTAATCTGTCATTGTTTTAATTGGTTTGTTGGCTAATATAATAATTTCATTACAACACTTATGCATAGGCTTTGTGTATAATGCTACAATCATTAACTTTGAAGGATAACAAATTAGTATATGAAGATCGTTATTTCTCCTGCAAAAACGCTGGATTTTGAAACTAAACTTCCTACAAGGAAGCATTCTCAGCCTGAATTTTTATCTCAAAGCCAGACAATACACAACACTCTTAAAGAAAAATCACCAGCTGAATTAATTAACCTTATGGACATTAGCGATAAACTGGCAGACCTTAACTGGCAGCGTAACCAGGAGTGGAAAACACCTTTTACCACAAAAAATGCAAGGCCTGCCATGTATGCTTTTAAAGGTGATGTATATATTGGGCTGGATGCTTATACTTTACCAACATCCAAGCTCAATAAAATGCAGGATACTTTAAGGATACTTTCCGGACTGTATGGTATATTAAAACCGCTGGACCTTATACAGCCTTACCGTCTGGAAATGGGTACCCAGCTTGAGGTAGGAGAAAATAAAAACCTGTATGAGTTTTGGAAACAAACGCTTACCGAATCGCTTAATAGTGAACTGAAGGACGATGAGCTGTTTGTTAACCTTGCCAGTAAAGAATACTTTGATGCCATAGATGCCAAGGCTCTAAAGGTACCTGTAATAACTCCTGAGTTTAAGGATTATAAAGATGGAAAACTTAAAATGATTAGTTTTTTTGCCAAAAAGGCCAGGGGTATGATGGTACGCTATATTATGGATAAAAATATCCGTTCTCTTAGCGGGCTTAAAGGCTTTGATTATGAGGGTTATAAATATGATTCCAAACTATCTAAAGGAAATAAATTGGTTTTTACAAGATAGATTATAGAGAAGAGATGTGAGATACCAAATATTTAATTTTAGAATAAAAAAACTCCGGAGCAGTCATGCATCCGGAGTTTTTCAATTTAAACCAAACCAATTATTATTCTAAAATTCAATAACCTTATTAATGCATTGCTTCGCTCATATCTACTTTACCCTTGCCACGCCTTACCAGTAATATAAATGGTATGCAAAGAAGGAAAAGTATGCCCAGGTACATAAATATGTCCATATAAGAAAGTATAGTAGCCTGTTTCATTACCGATCCGTTTAGTACTGCATAAGCTTTGTCCATTGCTTCGTTTGCAGAAAAGCCTTTAGCCATAAAGCCTTGTTGCAGTTGTTGTACACGTTGCTGCACTTCAAAACTCGTTTTATCCAGATTTGAAATAAGATTAACCCTGTGATCCTGTGTAAAGCGTGAAATAAATGTTGTAATGATAGCGATTCCAAAAGAACCTCCAAGCTGGCGCATCATACCTGTAAATGCAGCTCCCTCTCCAATTCCTTTACCTTTAAGGGTAGATAGGGAAAGCGTAGTGATGGGAACAAATAACAAACCTAATCCCATCCCTCTTAATATAAGCGGCCAGAACATATGCTCTTCACCAGTATCATTTGTAATGATGTTGTGCATCCAGAATGTAAAGAAGAAGAAAACAAGAAAACCAATTGCCACCATATAAGTTTGCGGTACTCCTTTTTGTATCAGCTTACCTATTATGGGCATCATAAATGCGGTTGTAAGGGAACTTGGTATTAGCAGCAGTCCTGTATCCAGAGCCGTCCATCCTAAAACAGACTGTGTATATATAGGCACTATAAAAGTAGAGCCATACAATCCAAAACCAAGTATAAAACACATTATTGTACCTATGCGCAGGTTACTGTCTTTAAGCACTTTTAGGTTTACTATAGGATGTTCATATGTCATTTCCCTCCAGATAAAGGCCAGGAGCCCAAATACTGTTATTACACTAAGTATAACAATGGTAGGGTCTGCAAACCAGTCGTCCTGCTGGCCGTGCTCCAGTACATATTGTAAAGAACCAATAAAAGAAGCCAGAAAAACAATACCCCACCAGTCTACCTGGTTGGCTTTTAGCTTTTCACCATATTTAGGGCTTTTTACATACATAAGAGTAAGCAGCGTAGCAATAACTCCTAGCGGAACATTGATGTAAAATATCCATCCCCAGTGGTAATTGTCCACAATATAACCACCCAGCGGCGGTCCCAATGTAGGGCCTACAATTACTCCCATACCGTATATAGCCTGCGCCATACCTCTTTTTTCGGCAGGGTAGCTCTCAGTAATTATGGTTTGCGCCGTTACCAGAAGGGCACCACCGCCCATACCCTGTATAAACCTGAAAAATACAAGCTCCCATATATTGGTGGCGTTACCACATAAAAAGGAAGCTACTGTAAATACTATAATAGATACTGCAAAATAGTTTCGACGTCCAAACTGCTGCGATAGCCAACTGGTCATTGGTATAATGATAACGTTTGCTATAGCATAGGCGGTTATTACCCAGGCAATATCTGTAAGTGTTGCCCCCAGTGTACCGCGCATTTGGTTTAAAGCTACGTTTACAATGGTAGTATCTACAATTTCAAGCAGGGCACACAGTACCGCGGTAACGGTTATAATTACCCGCCTGAAGCCATATTCTACAAGGCTGTCATCCTGTGTTACTGTTGCCATATTATTTTAAGTGTACATCTACTTCAACGTTCATACCCGGGCGAAGCAGTTTTACTTTTTCTTTATCATTATTTTCAGTTAAGCTTATTTTAACCGGAAGCCTTTGTACTGTTTTTACAAAGTTACCCGTGGCATTATCCGGCGGCAGCAAAGAAAATCGTGCACCTGTAGCAGGGGAGAAGGAGGTAATAACACCTTTAAATTCAGTATCGGGATAAGCATCTACTTTTATGCCTACTTCCTGTCCTTCCCTCATTTTGTTAAGCTGGGTTTCTTTAAAGTTTGCCACTACCCAAGCCTCTTTGTTATTGATAATGTAAAAAAGTGACTGTCCCGGCTGTACAAGCTGTCCCGGTTGTATATCTATGGTAGAAACCTGCCCGTCTACAGATGCCGTTACAACAGTATATGAAAGATTTAGTTTGGCAGCTTCCAGTGCAGCCTGTGCTTTTTCAATATTGGCAGCAGCAACTTCCGTTTGTTTATTGGAAACGTTCGTTTTTGAGATGATTGCATTTTTCTGGTAGCTGCTTGCTGCCTGTTGTTGTTGTAATACTTTTAGCTGGGCTTCTGCCTCCTGTTTAGCGGCTTGTGCCTGTTCAAACTGTTGTTTTGTAATAGAGTGGTTTTTGTAAAGGTTCTGAAAACGTTCAAAATCATTTGTAGCTCTCCAAAGCCTTACTTTTGCAGCTTCAATATTACCTTTTGATGATTGGATATTAGCTTCAGACACCGATACATTTGCCATTGCACTCCCTACATCAGCCTTAGCCATTGCAAAGTTACCTTCGGCAGCTGCCAGGGCTGCTTTTGCTTCTTCAACTCTTACCTGATAATCTTTACTGTCTATTACAAAAAGAGTGTCCCCTTTTTTTACTATATCATTATCCTTAACATATACCTTAGTTACATAACCTGTAACACGTGGTATAATAGGGCTCATGTTTTTCTCTATTTGGGCATCGTCAGTAGTTTCATGGGCTAACGAATGCATGTATTTATATATTCCAAAAGTTCCGCCAATAACAACAAGCGTTATAAGTATAAACAGAAACTTTTTATTTGTT
>CAMPIZ010000031.1 GCA_946886675.1 uncultured Flavobacterium sp. | reverse complement strand
GGATACAGGCTCCCAGTAAAAGGAGTACAACCGAAATGCAGAGGTTGCAAAACCCTATGTTCCTAAATTTGCCGTTGTTCCTGTCAAGGCCGGCAATAATAAGTTTTCCTGATGCCATCAAAAAGAAAGCTCCAAACGAATAACATAAAATTTGATACATGGTTTGTAGTTTTTTAGTGAAACATTAGACATCTTTTCTTCTTCATGCGCATTTTAGTGAATCCCCATAACAGGCAGTAACAGATGCAGGATTAATGCCAGGTACAAGGACAATTGCTTACTCCCTGGAAAATATCAAGGCCAATAGTAATCATGTGGGTGCCTGTGTTGTAGGCTAATAACTCGTTAGTTGTTACCTGATAGGAATAAGCAAAATAAAAGTTAGACTTTTTTAAACCGGCCATAGGGCCAATGTTTATAGGTTCCATCATCTGATCATTAAGAAAGCGGTAGTTAATACCCACCCAGTAATAATCTTCAACATCCATATACCTGAACTTAAGGTTAAAATCTGTTGACGACCTGGCATCACTTTCAAAATACTGAACATAAGCTGACGGCTCCAGCTCAAAGCTACCGGCTCCCTTAAAAGTATAACCGGTATATACCTGATAGTTTCTTAACCTGTTTGGTTCGCTAATAGCAAACACATCAAGGTTTTTATTTAATATATTGCTCGCAGTAAAGTTTAAATAATAAGATCCTATTCTGTATAATACTGCAACATCAAAGTTATGGTTAACCACATAGCGGTTATCATTAACTGAAGGATCGGGAGTTTCTATATTTTCAACATCCAGCTTAAACTGGTTAAGGTTATATGATAGCCCCAGTGAAAGGAACTGATTATAATACTTATCCAGGATAAGGTGGTGTGCAAAAGAGAATTTACCACCATACTGCCTGGTATTGCCATTTTTATCATTCCATAAAAATATACCAACACCCGTATCGTCTGCTATTCTCATATCAGCGGCAAGCGACTGCATATCAGGTGCATCTTTTATCCCTACCCATTGTGTAAGGCCGTTAAGCCTTATTTTAACGTGGTCGCCTATACCCGCATAGGCAGGCGATATAATAAATGGGTTATCTGCCAGGTATTGTGTAAAAGTTGGTATTGCAAGCTCCTGCGAACGTAGTACCGATACAGAAAGTAAAATCAGAAGGAGTAATATTTTTTTCATTTTTTGTGTATTTGGCCTGTTTTATTTTAATTCAAGCCACAACCTGTTTCCAGGCTGCGGCTTTTATTAATTATTATCTGTAAATGGTGAAATGTCCTACATATTCTTTATCATTTTGTGGATTATTAAGTTTAACAAGATACCAGTAGTCTCCCGTAGGAAGCTCTACCCCATTATACTTACCATCCCACTCCTGGCCCGGTTTAAGCGTAGCCAGTTTTCTACCGTACCTGTCGAATATAAAGAACTCAAGGTTAGGATAATTAGCAGTGTTACCCGGAGCCCATCCGTCATTAATTCCATCGTTATCAGGAGTCATTATATCCGGAAGTGTAATATCAACAAATGTTAGTTCTTTAAATATTACATCATTACAACCACTGCTGTCTGTAACTATTATTTCATAATTACCGCTGGAGTAATACTCAAATACATTTGTGGTTCCCATATACTCACCATTAAACGTGTAAGTGTAACCACCTGCACCACCACTTGCTGTTGCTGTAAGCTGGTTAAGC
Source organism: uncultured Flavobacterium sp. (assembly GCA_946886675.1). The sequence continues at coordinate 8,995 of CAMPIZ010000031.1, read as the reverse complement.
CCGGACTCATTAACATACAGTGTTAGCGGAGAGTTGTTAACTATTGTTACAGGCTCTGTAGTATCCATACATCCGGATGTGTGGATTACATCTATTGTATAAGTACCATCCGGCAGATTTTCAAACACATTGTTGTTTTGTGGGGCAGCGCCGTTAAGCGAGTAGGTTACATAGCCCTGAACAGCCGCATCCACTTCAACAGTTAGTGTATTTTCCTGACAGTCATATTCAACTCCTGCAATGGCATTGATCATAACAGGGTCATCAAGCTCAACATCAATCGCAGATATACATCCGTTGGCGTCTCTTACATATACAGTATATATTTGCCCGCCATCAAGATCTGAATACAGTTCTTTACCTTCCTCAAAGTTAGTATCAGGGTTAAGGCTGGTAGAATAAGGAGCAGTACCACCTGTAATGTTAATTAATAATGCCGCATTATTATCATTCTCGCATACTTCCTGGAATGTTTCCACCAGGGTAACTACAAGTTCTGCCGGCTCACTAATTGTTACAGGGTATTCTGCATAACATCCTGTTTCATCCTGTACCCTTATTACATAATCACCAGCTGCAAGATCTGTAAACTCAAAATCTGAAGACATATCAAAATCAGGTGAGATTCCATAGGTCAGCGTTCCTATACCTCCTGAACCGGTTACTATAATACTTCCACCTGCTTCACCATTACAAGGAACATCCCTGGTTTCTAAAACAGCTGAAATTGGTTTTATAAATACTACTGTAAATGCTTCCGGCCTTACACATCCGTTTTCATGGCGAACATAGATGGTATAATCTCCCGGCGGCAGGTTATAGAATATGTTTGAATCCTGATAGTTTATTCCGTCAAGTGAAAACTCTACATGGCCTATCAGCTCAGGAGCAACGGTAACAACAACTTCATTGCCCGGTAAGTTACCCGGATTACAAACAGGCTGTACTGTTACATCTGGATTAATATAAACACCATCCTCTACATTAAATACAATCGGTATTATCTGGCAGCCTGTAGCATCCTGAACGAATACTATGTGCTGGCCTCCGCCCAGGTTGTCGTAAGTAAACAGGTCCTGAACAAAGTTAACACCATCCATACTTGTTGAATATGGAGCTGTACCTCCGGAAACGCTTATTGTTACAGACCCGTCGTTAGCATTTAGACAGGTTTCATCCTCCCAGTCTATAGTTGCCACAATCGGTGTGGCAGGCTGAGTAACTATTACATTCTGAATTGTGTATTCACAGCCTATCTCATCTCTTACAATAATTGTATAGTTACCTGCTACCAATGTTGTAAATACATTGTTTGTAGTATAGTTGTACCAAGGTGAGATAGCATATTCCAGCTGTCCTGTACCTCCGGTCGCATTAACAACTATTTCCCCTGTATCGTCCCCGTAACAGAACACATCCGATGTTACTGTGGCAGTAGCCGCAATTGGCTGATGATCTTCTATATCAAATGTTACAGTTTCCATACATCCGTTAACATGCTGCACGTCTACCGTATGCGTACCTACTGTAAGGTTAGTAAATGTATTAGATGACTGATAAGCACCTCCATCAAGTGAATACATCATATTAGCAGCTTCAGCAGGATTTACGGTTACAGTAGTACTGTTACCCGGTACGTTACCAGTACAGTTGTATACTGTAGGCTGAACAGCCGCCTGAATATCAATCCCCGGATCAATTGTAAAGTCAATTGGTGCAAACTCACAACCATTAGCATCTCTTACATATACTGTATAATTGCCTCCGGAAAGATTAGAATAAGTAAATACATCCTGAGCAAAGTCAGCCGGATTGCTAGAGTTAAGGCTCGTAAAATATGGAGCAGTTCCACCCGTAACATTTAGGGTAACAGAACCATCTGAAAGCCCTGTACAAGTTGCATTTGCAGTTGTGTAGGTCACGTCCAGTGCCGATGCAGGCTCATTAATTGTAATCGTAGTAGTTTCTGCCATACAGCCTATCGCATCCATTACACGAACTGTATAAGTACCTGCTGCTAATCCGGTAAACGTATTTGAAGCACCATAAATAAAATCAGGTGAGATTGCATATTCCAGTGGCGCTGTACCACCTGTAGCGGTTACCGTAATTTCCCCTGTAGTCTCATCAAAACATAATACATCGGTTACTGCAACAGCAGGGTCTATAGTTATTGGCTGATGATCTTCAATATCAAAGCTTACCGTATCGATACAGCCGTTAGTGTGCTGTACATCCACTGTGTGGGTTCCCACCGCAAGGTTGGTAAACACATTGGAAGCCTGATAAGTGCCCCCGTCAAGGGAGTACTGTACATCCGCCGTTACCGATGCATCCACGGTTATAGTAGTCTCATTGCCTGGCACATTACCCGTACAATTATAAACTGTTGGCTCTGCCACCGCCTGGATATTAACACCTGGATTGATCGTAAAGGTGATTGGCGCGTATTCACAGTTGTTGGCATCCCTAACATAAACTGTATGATCTCCTGCTGTCAGTCCTGTATAGTTGAATACAGCTGCGAAGTTGGCAGGATCTGTACTATCCAGCATAGTTTCATACGGTGCGGTACCGCCACTAACAGTAATTGTTACCGTACCGTCGTTTGCGTTAAGGCATATCTCATGGGTTACCGTCTTCGAAGCTGTTAATGCAGTTGTTGGCTCATTAATAATGATAGCAGATACTTCATCTAGACAGCCTATAGCATCTCTTACACGTACTGTATAAGTTCCTGCTGTTAAGCCTGTAAAAGTACCTGAAGGACCATAAACAAATGCCGGAGAAATTGCATACTCCAGTGGCGTTGTACCGCCTGTAGCCGTCACTGTGATTTCTCCTGTAGCTTCACCAAAACACAACACATCGGTTACTGCAACAGCAGGGTCGATTGCAATTGGCTGGTGATCCTCAATATCAAAGGTTACCGTTTCCATACATCCATTTACATGCTGTACATCTACAGTATGCGCTCCTACCGTAAGGTTTGTAAATACATTGGATGATTGGTAAGCTCCTCCATCAAGGGAGTACTGTACATCAGCTGTTACAGTTGTATTAACAGTTATAATAGTTTCATTGCCAGGAGTATTTCCTGTACAATTGTAAATCGTAGTTTCTGCAATAGCCTGGATGTTGATTCCCGGTTCTATTGTAAAATCAATAGGAGTAAATTCACAACCATTTGCGTCTCTTACGTATACTGTGTAATCACCTGCTGCTAAATCTGTATAACTGAATACATCTTGAGCAAAATCTACAGGGTTATTAGAGTTAAGGCTCGTAAAATATGGAGCGGTACCACCTGTTACTGTTAATGTAACAGATCCGTTTGCCAATCCTATACAAGACTCATTAACAATAGCTGAAGCTACATCAAGTACTGCTGTAGGTTCGTTTACAATAATAGCAGATGTTTCATCCATACAGCCTATAGCATCCCTTACACGTATTGTATACGTACCGGCCGTTAAGCCTGTGAAGGTATTGGAGGCCTGGTAAGCAAAGCCCGGGGATATCGCGTACTCCAGTGGCGTTGTACCGCCTGTAGCTGTTACCGTAATCTCGCCCGTAGCCTCACCAAAACACAATACATCGGTTACTGCTACAGCAGGGTCTATAGTTATTGGCTGGTGATCCTCGATATCAAAAGTTACCGTATCGATACAGCCATTAGTGTGCTGTACATTTACTGTGTGGGTACCTACTGCAAGGTTGTTAAACACACCAGATGCCTGATAAGCGCCCCCGTCAAGGGAGTACTGTACATCCGCCGTTACCGATGCATCTACGGTTATGGTTGTCTCATTGTTTGGCATATTGCCCGTACAACTGTATAGCGTAGCCTCTGCCACTGCCTGGATGTCCACACCAGGGTCAATAGTAAAGGTGATCGGCGCATACTCACAGTTGTTGGCATCCCTTACATATACCGTATGGCTGCCCGGGGTTAAGCCCGTATAGGTAAACACAGCGGCAAAGTCCGCCGGGTCGGTACTGTCAAGCATGGTCTCATAAGGGCCTGTACCATCGGTAACCGTTACTGTTACCGTACCGTCGTTAGCCCCTAAACAGATCTCATGGGTTGGTGTGGCAGAAGCTGCCAGCGCCGCCGTAGGCTGGTCAATGGTAATTACCGAGGTCTCGGCAATACAGCCTATAGCATCCCTTACACGCACGGTATACGTACCGGCCGTTAAGCCTGTGAAGGTATTGGAAGCCTGGTAAGCAAAGCCCGGGGATATAGCGTACTCCAATGGCGTTGTACCGCCTGTGGCTGTTACCGTTATCTCCCCTGTAGCCTCACCAAAACAGAACACATCCTTAATGGTGATAGCCGGGTCTATGGTTATTGGCTGGTGGTCTTCGATATCAAAAGTTACCGTATCGATACAGCCGTTGCTGTGCTGTACATCCACTGTGTGGGTACCCACCGCAAGGTTGGTAAATACATTTGATGCCTGGTAAGCGCCCCCGTCAAGGGAGTACTGTACATCAGCCGTTACAGATGCATTTACGGTTATGGTTGTCTGGTTGTCCGGCGTATTGCCCGTACAACTGTAAATCGTAGCCTCTGCCACTGCCTGGATGTCTACACCAGGATCAATCGTGAAGGTGATTGGTGTTGCCGCACAACCGGCATCATCGGTTACTTCTATCGTATAGGTACCCGGTGCAAGGCTGCTGTAGGTAAGCTGCCCCTGTATAGGTGCAGCACCGTTAAGTGAGGTAAAGTAAGGCGAAGTACCGCCGGTTACCGTCACGGTTACCGTACCGTCGTTAGCACCTAAACAGATCTCATGGGTTACCGCTTCACTGGCCGTTAGGGTTGCCGCAGGTTCACCCACCGTTACCGCAGTTGTGGTAAACTCACAACCGATGGCATCCCTTACCGTGATGGTATAAGTGCCTGCCGCAAGGCCGGTAAAGGTATTGGATGCAACAAAGTTCGCAGGGTCTGTGGAGATCGCATATTCATAAGGCGCCGTGCCTGAGATTACCGTAGCTTCGATACTACCGGTGGCCTCGCCAAAGCAAAGCACATCGGCCGTTACCGCTGCCGTAGCCGCTATGGCAGGGCTGGCGGTGATGGTAAAGTCATCGGTCTGGATACAACCGTTTGTATGTCGTACATATACCGTATAGCTGCCCGCTGCAAGGTCAACGAAGTATTCTTCCGCCTGATACGTGATACCGTCAAGGGAGTATTCCACATCGGCCAGTACCGCAGGGTCAAGGTTTGTAACAAATACTATATTGCCAGGAGTGTTGCCTGTACAGGTGGCCTGTACCTCCGCAACAGGGGTAATGTCAACACCCGGATCAATCGTAAAGGTGATCGGTGTTGCCGCACAACCGGCATCATCGGTTACTTCTATCGTGTAGGTACCCGGGGCGAGGCTGCTGTAGGTAAGCTGCCCCTGAATAGGTGCAGCACCGTTAAGGGAGGTAAAGTAAGGCGAGGTACCGCCGTTTACCGTCACGGTTACCGAACCGTCGTTTGCGCCTAAACAGATCTCATGGGTTACCGACTCGGTAGCCGTTAAGGCTGCTGCCGGCTCACCCACCGTTACTGCCGTAGTGGTAAACTCACAGCCGATGGCATCCCTTACTGTAATGGTATAAGTGCCTGCCGCAAGGCCGGTAAAGATGTTGGATGTTACAAAGTTTGCAGGGTCTGTGGAGATTGCATACTCATAAGGTGCCGTGCCTGAGGTTACCGTAGCTTCAATACTACCGGTGGCCTCGCCAAAGCAAAGCACATCGGCCGTTACCGCCGCCGTAGCCGTAACAGGGTCACGGTTCTCTATATCAAAGGTTACCGTATCGATACAGCCGTTTGTATGCTGTACATCCACTGTGTGGGTACCCACCGCAAGGTTAGTGAACGCGTTGGAGGACTGGTAAGCGCCCCCGTCAAGGGAGTACTGTACATCAGCCGTTACAGATGCATTTACGGTTATGGTCGTCTGGTTGTCCGGCGTATTGCCCGTACAACTGTATAGCGTAGCCTCTGCCACTGCCTGGATGTCCACACCAGGGTCAATAGTAAAGGTGATCGGCGCATACTCACAGTTGTTGGCATCCCTTACATATACCGTATGGCTGCCCGGGGTTAAGCCCGTATAGGTAAACACAGCGGCAAAGTCCGCCGGGTCGGTACTGTCAAGCATGGTCTCATAGGGACCCGTACCATCGGTAACCGTTACTGTTACCGTACCGTCGTTAGCCCCTAAACATATCTCATGGGTTGGCGTGGCAGAAGCTGCCAGCGCCGCCGTAGGCTGGTCAATGGTGATTACCGAAGTCTCTTCAATACAGCCTATAGCATCCCTTACACGTATTGTATAAGTCCCGGCCGTTAAACCAGTAAAGGTATTGGAAGCCTGGTAAGTAAATGCCGGGGATATAGCGTACTCCAGTGGCGTTGTACCGCCTGTGGCTGTTACCGTAATCTCTCCTGTGGCCTCACCAAAACAGAACACATCCTTAATGGTGATAGCCGGGTCAATGGTTATTGGCTGGTGATCCTCTATATCAAAGGTTACCGTGTCGATACAGCCGTTAGTGTGCTGTACATCCACTGTGTGGGTACCCACCGCAAGGTTGGTAAACACACCGGATGCCTGGTAAGCGCCCCCGTCAAGGGAGTACTGTACATCAGCCGTTACCGATGCATCCACCGTTATGGTTGTCTCATTGTTTGGCGTATTGCCTGTACAACTGTATAGTGTAGCCTCTGCCACTGCTTGGATGTCAACACCAGGGTTGATCGTAAAGGTGATCGGTGTTGCCGCACAACCGGCATCATCGGTTACTTCTATCGTGTAGGTACCCGGGGCGAGGCTGCTGTAGGTAAGCTGCCCCTGAATAGGTGCAGCACCGTTAAGGGAGGTAAAGTAAGGCGAGGTACCGCCGGTAACCGTCACGGTTACCGTACCGTCGTTTGCGCCTAAACAGATCTCATGGGTTACTGCTTCACTGGCCGTTAGGGCTGCTGCCGGCTCATTAACCGTTACTGCCGTAGTGGTAAACTCACAACCGATGGCATCCCTTACCGTGATGGTATAGGTGCCTGCCGCAAGGCCGGTAAAGGTATTCGATGTTACAAAGTTCGCAGGGTCTGTGGAGATCGCATATTCATAAGGTGCCGTGCCTGAGGTTACCGTAGCTTCAATACTACCGGTGGCCTCGCCAAAGCAAAGCACATCAGCTGTTACCGCTGCCGTAGCCACTATGGCAGGGCTGGCGGTTATGGTAAAGTCATCGGTCTGGATACAGCCGTTCGTGTGTCGTACATATACCGTATAGCTGCCCGCTGCAAGGTCAACGAAGTATTCTTCCGCCTGATACGTGATACCGTCAAGGGAGTATTCCACATCGGCCAGTACCGCAGGGTCAAGGTTTGTAACAAATACTATATTGCCAGGAGTGTTGCCTGTACAGGTGGCCTGTACCTCCGCAACAGGGGTAATGTCAACACCCGGATCAATCGTAAAGGTGATCGGTGTTGCCGCACAACCGGCATCATCGGTTACTTCTATCGTGTAGGTACCCGGTGCAAGGCTGCTGTAGGTAAGCTGCCCCTGTATAGGTGCAGCACCGTCAAGGGAGGTAAAGTAAGGCGAGGTACCGCCGGTTACCGTCACGGTTACCGTACCGTCGTTAGCGCCCAGACAGATCTCATGGGTTACCGCTTCACTGGCCGTTAGGGCTGCCGCAGGCTCGCCCACGGTTACCGCTGTTGTGGTAAACTCACAGCCGATGGCATCCCTTACCGTGATGGTATAGGTGCCTGCCGCAAGGCCGGTAAAAGTATTGGATGCAACAAAGTTCGCAGGGGCTGTGGAGATCGCATACTCATAAGGCGCCGTGCCTGAGGTTACCGTAGCTTCAATACTGCCTGTGGCCTCGCCAAAGCAAAGCACATCGGCCGTTACCGACGCCGTAGCCGCAACAGGGTCACGGTTCTCAATATCAAAAGTTACCGTATCAATACAGCCGTTGCTGTGCTGTACATCCACTGTGTGGGTACCCACCGCAAGGTTGGTAAACACATTGGAGGACTGGTAAGCACCCCCGTCAAGGGAGTACTGTACATCAGCCGTTACCGATGCATCCACCGTTATGGTTGTCTCATTGTTTGGCGTATTGCCTGTACAACTGTATAGTGTAGCCTCTGCCACTGCCTGGATGTCAACACCAGGGTTGATCGTAAAGGTGATCGGCGTATACTCACAGTTATTGGCATCCCTTACATAAACTGTATGATCTCCCGCTGTCAGTCCTGTATAGTTGAATACAGCTGCGAAGTTAGCAGGATCTGTACTATCCAGCATAGTTTCATACGGTGCGGTACCTCCACTAACAGTAATTGTTACCGTACCGTCATTTGCGTTAAGGCATATTTCATGGGTCACTGACTCTGAAGCCATTAAAGCTGTAGTTGGCTCATTAATAATGATAGCAGATACTTCATCTATACAGCCTATAGCATCTCTTACACGTACTGTATAAGTTCCTGCTGTTAAGCCTGTAAAAGTGCCTGAAGGACCATAAACAAATGCCGGAGAAATTGCATATTCCAGTGGTGATGTACCGCCTGTAGCCGTTACCGTAATCTCACCAGTTGCCTCACCAAAACAGAATACCTCCTTAATGGTGATAGCCGGGTCTATGGTTATTGGCTGGTGGTCTTCGATATCAAAAGTTACCGTATCGATACAGCCGTTGCTGTGCTGTACATCCACTGTGTGGGTACCCACCGCAAGGTTGGTAAACACATTGGAGGACTGGTAAGCACCCCCGTCAAGGGAGTACTGTACATCAGCCGTTACCGATGCATCCACCGTTATGGTTGTCTCATTGTTTGGCGTATTGCCTGTACAACTGTATAGTGTAGCCTCTGCCACTGCTTGGATGTCAACACCAGGGTTGATCGTAAAGGTGATCGGTGTTGCCGCACAACCGGCATCATCGGTTACTTCTATCG
>CAMPIZ010000030.1 GCA_946886675.1 uncultured Flavobacterium sp. | reverse complement strand
ATCGTAGGCCATAAGGTGAATTTCGCTGTCCGGATATTTTGCCTTAAAGTTATTGGCAATTACTGATGCGATAAGAACATCGCCTATTCTCTTATTTTGAATAATAAGTACTTTCTTCATACAATTAAAATCATTGCAAAGTAATACTTTTTTTCTACTTTTAAGGCAAATTTACACTATGCCTCTTAATATTTACACCCATCCCGACTATGCTTCGCAAAAGGAATTAATACTCAAACTTGTAGAGGATTTTCATAAAGAAGGGGAGTTGCTGGTTAAGGGCTCGCGCAATATTATTAAGACCAATTTTCTGGCTGGCGAAAAAGTAAACATCAAGTATTTTAAAAAGCCGCATGCTATTAACGCTATAGTTTATTCGGTATTCAGGCCATCCAAGGCAAAACGCTCTTTTGAATATGCCCTGTACCTGCTGCAAAGGGATATACTTACACCATTTCCTATTGCTTATGTTGAGGATAAAACCGCTACCGGATTAAAGGAAAGCTTTTATATATGCAGGCACATAGATTATGATTTTACCTTTAGAGAACTGATTCACGACCCTTTGTTTGCTAACCGCAGAGAGATATTACGGCAGTTTACCGATTTTACTTTCAAAATGCACGAGAACAGGATTAATTTCCTGGATCACTCGCCCGGCAATACCCTTATAGTAGATAAAGGCAGCAATAGTTATGATTTTTACCTGATAGACCTTAACAGGATGAAGTTTGAAAATATGAGCGTGGAAGCCCGCATGGACAACTTTAAAAAGTTGTGGCCTTCGCGCACTATGGTTAAGATAATTGCTGAAAGATATGCCGAGCTGAGCGGCCAGCCTTATGAAAAACTACATGCCATTCTACTTGAAAAAACACTGGAATTTAAAAGAAAAATAACCAAAAAGAAATACCTGAAGCGAAAGCTGAAAGGGAAGAAAAAGTAATAAGAATTACGAATTTCAGGGGTAACCATCCATTCGTAATTCATAATTTGAGATTATAAGATTATACCGCTACATCATATTCCCTAAGCGCATTGTTTAATGACGTCTTAAGGTCGGTTGACTCTTTACGCTTTCCTATTATAAGTGCACATGGCACCTGATATTCGCCTGCTGCAAATTTTTTGGTATAGCTTCCCGGTATTACAACACTGCGGGCAGGTACTACACCTTTCATTTCTACAGGAGTATCTCCTGTAACATCTATAATTTTTGTTGATGCTGTAAGGCACACATTAGCACCCAATACTGCTTCTTTTTCAACCCTTACACCTTCTACCACAATACAGCGCGACCCTATAAAAGCGCCATCCTCAATAATTACAGGAGCTGCCTGCAGCGGTTCCAGCACGCCGCCTATGCCTACACCACCACTTAGGTGGACATGCTTGCCTATTTGTGCACAGCTGCCAACAGTAGCCCAGGTATCTACCATTGTACCTTCATCAACATAAGCGCCTATGTTTACATAGCTTGGCATTAGTATAACACCGGATGATATATAAGCACCGTGACGGGCTACAGCATTAGGTACTACACGTACGCCTTTTTCGGCATAATTGCGTTTTAAAGGCATTTTGTCATGGTACTCAAAAATGCCAGCCTCAAGGGTTTCCATCTTTTGGATAGGGAAGTACATAACCACCGCTTTTTTAACCCATTCGTTAACCTGCCATCCGCCTTCAACAGGTTCTGCTACGCGAAGCTTACCTGCATCAAGCATTTCTATAACCTCCCTTATGGCATTGGTTGTTTTTTCTTCCTGTAGCAATGCCCTGTTTTCCCAGGCCTGCTCTATAATGGTTTGTATGTTATTCATTGTAATAAATTAATTGTGCAAAGATAATAACTGCTATGGCTTATACCCAAGCGCGGTTTAGTAATATCACAAAGTAATTACATTCTATTAAATTATTTTTGTTTTAGTTAACTTTACTGGTATGAAAGACAATTTCTCTACACAGGCAGGACAGTATGCTAAATTTCGCCCTGCATATCCACAGGAAATGATAGATTTTATAGTCGCGCAGGTTACCCATAAAGATACTGCGCTGGATGTGGCTACAGGCAATGGACAGGTAGCGGTACAGCTGGCTGCTTATTTTAAACAGGTTGAGGCAATAGACATCAGTAAAAAGCAACTTGAAAATGCTGTAAAAGCTGTTAATATTACCTACAGCGAACAGCCTGCAGAAAAAACTAATTTCAACAAAGCTCAGTTTGACCTTATAACGGTAGCCCAGGCTATACACTGGTTTGATTTTGATGCTTTTTATACAGAAGTGCGCAGAATATTAAAGCCGCAAGGTATAATTGCGGTTATTGGATATGGTTTGTTTTATTCTAATGCGGAAACCGATAAGGTAATGAAGCATTTTTATGAAAACATCACGGGGCCTTACTGGGATCCTGAACGCCGCTATCTTGATGAAAACTATACTACTATTCCTTTTCCGTTTAAGGAAGTTGATACACCGCAATTTACTAACGAATTTACATGGAGCTTTGAGCAACTTACAGGTTATCTGGAAACATGGTCGGCTGTGCAGCATTATATTAAGGGGCATGGCAGCAATCCGTTAGATTTAGTTCGGGAAGATTTAAGGAGAAGCTGGGAAAACAGTGATAAAAAAGTTTATTTTCCATTACTTTTGCGAATAGGTAAACTTTAGGTTTAGGTATCTGATAGACGACAGTTAATTTCAGTCTTAAACCTTTCAACTAAATGGTATATGAGAGTACTCGCTATAGATTTTGGTCAAAAACGTACAGGTATTGCAGTAACCGATGAGCTTCAGCTTATTGCATCAGGCCTTACTACGGTAGAAACGCCTTTGCTTTTTGACTTCCTAAAAGGCTATTTTATTAAAGAAAAAGTAGAAAAAGTATTAATTGGCGAGCCTAAGCAAATGAATAATGAGCCTTCGCAAAGCGCTCCGCTTATAAATGCTTTTGTAGAAAAATTTAAAACGCAATTTCCTGATATGGAAATAGAAAGGGCCGATGAGCGGTTTACAAGCAAAATGGCTTTTCAAACCATGATAGACAGTGGCATATAAAAGAAACAACGGCTGAATATAGCTCTTGTAGATGAAATTTCTGCAACAATTTTACTTCAGGATTATCTATCAAGAAAAAATAGATAAAAAAAATTCCGCTTTCCGTAAAAATTAATTTTAACGTAATGCAGGGTTGATATTATGATAATTTTTTAAGAATTAGAAAGTACCTTTGCACTTTCAAATTCTAAGCAATGTCCACTACTATAAAATACGAACCGGATGTGGTTCTTATTGGCGCCGGTATTATGAGCGCCACCCTTGGCGTGTTCTTAAAAGAGCTGATGCCGGAGGTAACAATCAATATTTATGAAAGGCTGGATGTGGCAGCTGCCGAAAGTTCTGACGCCTGGAACAATGCGGGTACGGGACACTCTGCCTTTTGCGAACTTAACTATACGCCGGAGCTTGCTAATGGTGCTATAGATACTGTAAAAGCAGTTAAAATTGCCGAATGGTTTGAGGTATCAAAACAATTTTGGGCTTACCTTGTTGAAAAAGGTCGAATTACTAACCCGGAAGATTTTGTGAGGAGCATACCGCACATGAGTTTTGTATGGGGAGAGGATAATGTAGAATACCTGAGAAAGCGATTTGAAGCCCTGCAAAAGTTCCCTGTTTTTAAAGGGATGGAGTTTTCTACAGATAAGGAAACTATTTCCTCCTGGATGCCGCTTGTTATGGAAGGGCGTGACCTAAAAGAACCTGTTGCTGCTACAAATATGAGGATAGGTACCGATGTAAACTTTGGTGAACTTACACGCGATATGTTTGCATGGCTGGGAGAGCAGGAGGGCGTAAACATCTACTTTAGCCATGAGGTTAAAAAAATGAGACGTTCAGGGCTTGGTAACGGGAAATGGAAAATTAAGATAAAAGACCTTGAAAAAGGGGATAAGTTTAACCTTTACACAAAGTTTGTATTTATCGGAGCAGGGGGAGGTTCACTTCACCTTCTTGAAAAGGCCGATATACCGGAAGGTGACGGTTTTGGCGGATTCCCGGTGAGTGGGCAGTGGCTTAAATGTGTGAACGAAGAGGTTATTAAAAAACATAACGCAAAAGTATACGGCAAAGCATCGGTAGGTGCGCCGCCAATGTCGGTTCCGCATATCGATACCCGTATGATAAACGGTAAGAAAGAGCTTCTTTTTGGCCCTTATGCCGGATTCAGTACTAAATTCCTTAAGCATGGTTCTTATTTTGACCTGCCTACCTCTATTAAGGCAAACAATATAGGCCCTATGCTTGCGGCAGGTTACCATAACCTTTCGCTTACAAAATATCTTATTGAGCAGGTAACACAGTCTAAAGAAGACAGGCTTGAAGCCCTAAAAGAATACCTTCCGGATGCAAAAATGGAAGACTGGGTACTTGAGAATGCAGGGCAGCGTGTACAGGTAATTAAGAAAGACGAAGAAAAAGGCGGTAAACTGGAGTTTGGTACAGAGGTAATAAACAGTGCCGATGGTTCGCTTGCTGTACTTTTAGGAGCGTCTCCGGGAGCATCTACAGCTGTATCTATCATGCTGGACCTGCTTAAACGCTGTTTCCCTGAACAGGAGAAATCTGCTGAATGGCAGGAGAAGCTTAAAGAAATGATACCTTCTTACGGACAATCGCTTAATGCTAACGAATGGCTGCTCGATAATGTAAGGGAACATTCTGACAGGGCTCTTGGGCTGGTAAGCTTTTCTGAAAAATAATTACAAAAGATTTTATAAAGATAAATCCCCGCCTTATTAGGCGGGGATTTATTAAGCACTTATTACAGCCTGATTGCTGCCATGCCAGTCTATTTTCCGGGATATATACATTACAGCAGCCAATATAAGGAACAGTCCAATACTGCCCACCAGCAGTGCATAATCTTCCAGTTGTATTATTACATAGATAAAAGAATAAAGCGCACTTAAGGACAGTGCTATAAATAACGGGAATTTAATATTCTTAAGTATGGATATTGAGTAGAGCGTTATCATTACTACTACAGCAGTACCAGCAATAAGATAACCCAGTAAAAAACTACTGTGCTCTGTTATAGAAATAAGCAGTGTATAGAACATAATAAGCGCAAGTCCAATCATGCAGTACTGAAAAATATGGATGCTTATTTTACTTATGGTTTGTATTAAGAAAAATACCAAAAACGTAAGGCCTATAACAAGAAAACCGTATTTGGCAGTCCTTTCGGCCTGCTGGTATTCATCAACAGGAACAATAAAGTCTACATTAAAAGTATAGCTGTCCAGATTTGGCAGTACACCAAAATACTGTTGGGAGAAAGGTCTGTTAAGGTAAGATACTTTCCACTCTGCAGGGAAGCTTTTTTCGCCTGCATTTTTAGTTTTAGGCAAAAAACTGCCGTTAAAGCTTGGCGAATGCCAGTTAGAGTTCATTGTAGCTTCGGTCTGCTTGCCTATAGGTACTATTTGCAGGGACTTGCTTCCATGATATTCTATATTCATGGCAAACTGTTTCTTTTCTGCGCCAATAAGCTCTTTCACATCAAAGGTTTTGGTTTCAAGAGAAGCAACCGTATCATATTTGTCGGTTTGCGCAACAGGTTCAAAAGCAAGTTTCTTATCGGCAATGGCAATATTTACCCCTCCCTGTATACCTTTAATATTATTGGTACGTATAACCATGCTGGCTTTATTCCACTTTATATCTTCTTCTTTAATATCCTTTCCGGTAAAATCAGGTGATGTATAGCTGCCTTTAAAATCCATTTTTGAGGTATATACTACCGATTTGTAAATGCCCCGCTTTTTACCCTCAGCATCTACATCTACGTTTATATTACTTTTAAGCTCATCAGGAAAGAAGTAAGCATATTCGGTATAGGGCGTACGCTGAAATGTTACCAGTTTTGTTTTTTCATCTACAATCCGGGTCTCTTCATAAGTAGTATAAGGTACTTTTAATATTGGGCCATAAAAGTAAACGCTGCCACCCCATTTCTGGTTAATATCGTCTACTACTTCTTCCTGGCGCTGTGCCCTTTCGCTTATAAGGCTTTTTACATATTGTAACGGGATAAGCAGTATAAAAACCAGCAGGCCCACCATAATTATTTTTGCGGTATTAGACTGGAAAAAGCCCTGAGGTTTCTGGTAATTTTCGTTTTGATTTGTTTCCATAATAATGATTGATTAAATGTTAGTTTTGAAATTGAATATTAAATACAGGTATACTACTGCAACTGGTATGTTAACCAGCATTAGTGATGTTCGCAGTAATATGATAGTTTGATATTTTTTGTTTGCAAACGATAGAGCAATGAGTAAGAGCAGTATAACAAAGTTTATTATCGCTGCAATTACTACATAAAAGAATCCGTAAATGAGCATTTCCTCATTACCTGCTATAAATAACCCAAAAAATATTGTGCCTATTATAAATGAGATTGGGGCAGTAATAACCGGTAACTGTAGTATGCTATTGATGTGCTTTTGTACTGCATTCATAACTTAAGGTTTTAAAGGAAATGTGGTTGAAAAATAAATGAGATACAGTATTGCAAGCGGTATGTTTACAGTGAGCAATACCGCCTTCCATAACTTGCAATAGCTATTTTTATAGTAAGAGTTAAGTATCAGTATAAATAATACTGCCAGTATATTCAGCATGGCAGCCCCGGCAAGGAACCCATAGCCATACTGATGCCTGAAACCTGTTTTATCCATGTTATGGGAATAAAACAAAAGGGCAGTGCCTGTGCTGAATGTTGCGGTAAGGGCAACCACCGGCAGCATTATCATTATTATTGCTTTGGTTGGAATTTTTTGTGTCATTATTACTTTATCATAAAGGCATCCTTTATTTTTTCTACAGGCAGGTGCAGCATCCTGAAACAGTCTACATCATAAAAGCGCAGGGCATTTTTGCCTTCCCTGTACCTTTTTATAAAGTAGGGCAGGTAATGCAGGTATAGCAACCCGCCTGTTATCATTCCAAAAATGGTAAACAGGCTGTAATCGCCATTGCCAAACAGATAATACTGCATAGCTACTTCTTCTTTATTGCTTATTTCCTTTGTAATAAGCAGGCGATGTATATCTTCTTTTTCCGGCACGGGCTCTGCCTCACAGCTGTTGTTAAAAAGAAACAGTCCCAGTTTATGGCCCAGGGTGCCCGTTGGAAAAGACATAAGCTCTTCGAGTGTAAGGTGTGTTTTAGATCTTTCGAAAAAGCCTATTAATGCTGATAATGTTTTCATAGCTGATTTGTTTTTACTTTGAAATTCAAAGTTGATTGATAAATTTTTTTAATTTTCCGTATCTGGGTACATAAGGAACATAAGAAACAGGAATACTCCGAATCCAAGCGTTACGCCCCACGCTGTTTTACATTCGGGATAGGAGGTAAGGCTGGTAAAAATGCTTTGTATAAGGCTAAAAGGTTTATGGATTACATCCCAACTGTTGTAACGAAGAAAACGCCCCACATAAATACCGAAACCAGCCAGAATGCATACATTAAACACTATAATCCACACCATTATATAGCTGAACCTTGTGGTAAGCATAGAGAACATCTGCTTAATGGATTTAATACCGAACAACACACCCGAAAGTGAAAAGGATATGAGCATTAGAATATCCATCCAGAAAGGTACTGTTGTCTCTCTCCTGAAATGCAGAAAATCGGTTAAGATATATGGCGCGTTAGGCAGGAACATGAGCCAGGCAAAAAAGAGCGGATAGAAATATCCTTTCTTTTCTATAAGGTGTGGCCTGTTTATCATGTATCCTGTTATGGCAAGCGGAATATAGGCCAGTATAAGGTTCCAGGGCAGGAATCCATAAAATAAAGAATGGGTGAGTATAGCCCTTATACACAATAGGGCTATTGCAAAGCAGGCAAGCACCAGTAGTATACTGTTTTGCCTTAATTGTTGATTGAGAGTTATTTTTATTGTTTTCATATTTATAAAGTACTTTGAATTTCAAAGTTTTTGGATAAAAAAATATTGTTATCCTTTTTGTATCAGTTTTTCCAATGCATCTATATGATCTTTAAAAGCCTTTCGGCCTTCTTTTGTAGCTATGTAGCGTGTGTTTGGCTTTTTGCCTATAAATTGTTTTTCTATAGTAATATAATTCTCGGTTTCAAGAGCTTTAGCATGGCTGGCAAGATTACCGTCTGTTACACCCAGCAGTTCTTTGAGGGTTGTAAAGTCGGCATACTCATTTACCATCAGTATCGACATTATGCCAAGGCGTATCCTGTGGTCAAAGGCTTTATTTATATGTTGTAATATATTTTTCAAACTTATTTTTTGGCGTCATATTTAAAATGCATGACCGTCCCGTAAATTATATGGCATACGCCAAAACCAAGTGCCCAAAACTCCAGTCCGTAACCCATATAGGCTGTGCAGAATAATCCGATTACTATTATGGTGAGACCCAGGTAGCGCACATCCCTTACGGTATATTTACTGGCATTTATAAGGCTAAGGCCGTAAAATATCAGCATAATGGGCGCTATAAGCCCGTAGTACTGGTTCTTTACCAAAAGTACTGCAAATATGCCCCCCGTACATAAAGGTATCAGGAAATTTACGGCAAGCCTTTTAGAGGTCGAGTTCCAAATGGTTTCACCATCTTTCCTGGCTTTTCTGTATGTAAGTATTGCCGCAGTTGTAACAGAAAGTACCAATACCGCAGCTGCTATAAGCAGTATTTGTTTAAAGGCATAGCTTTCAAAAGTTATGTACCTGCCATAATTGGCATCATATACTTTTTTTGCAGCGTAGGCTCCGGCAAGGGCATAGATGCCTGCCATAACACCCGAAAGACCGCTAAGCGATAAGAACTGTGATGACCTGTCCATCATCTTTTTTATGTCCTGAATATCCTTTAAGTAATTCTCCATAGTAAAGTACTTTGAAAAACAAAGTAAATAATAAAATTCCATTCCACAAAAATTATTTACAGAAAAAATCTCATTAATTTTATCTAATGGAAAAAGTACTGTACAATTCAATAGGAGATGGTTACAACAGCACCAGAAAAGCCGATCCGTTTATTGCAGAGTGTATATATAAATCAATTTACACAGGGAAAGATAAAATATATCTGGATATTGGCTGTGGTACAGGTAATTATACAATCGCACTTAATAATAAGGGACTCACTTTGTATGGGATTGATCCATCGGAAAAAATGTTGGAAACAGCATTGCAGCGAAACAGTAATATTACTTGGGTAAAAGGAAAAGCAGAAAATATACCTGTAAGAGATAACTTTTTTGGCGGAATCTTTGGTACTTTAACCTTGCACCACTGGACAGATATTGAAAAAGGTTTTAAGGAGCTTTATCGGGTGCTGCATCCGGGTGGCAGGATAGCTTTTTTTACCTCCGCACCGGGCCAGATGGAAAGATATTGGCTAAATCATTATTTTCCTGTTATGATGGAGCAGTCTATAAAGCAAATGCCTGAAATTGCATCTCTTGAAAAAGCCGCAGTAAATTCCGGTTTTGAGTTACTGTCTTCTCAAAAGTACTTTGTAAAAGATGATCTTCAGGATCATTTTTTATATGTGGGTAAAAACAGGCCCGAGATTTATTTTGATAATGTTATAAGGCACGGTATTTCTTCATTTGCTGCTTTATCTAATGCAGATGAGGTAGATAAAGGATTGGCAAAGCTTAAAGAAGATTTAAGAACTGGTACATTTCAATCCGTAAGAGAAAGTTATGAAAATAACGAAGGGGATTATTTCATTTTTAAAGCAGTGAAGCCAGTAATATAAAAAACAAACGCCCTGAATTCAGGGCGTTTGTTTTTTATATTAAAACTGATTGACCGTTTTTCTAATTGCTACCAGTTTTTCCATCAGGTTTTCAAAGTAATCCAGGTGCAGCATGTTTGCCCCGTCGCTCTTTGCATTGGCCGGGTCAAAATGTGTCTCTATAAATATACCATCAACACCTACGGCTATACCCGCTTTTGCCACCGTTTCAATCATGTCCGGCCTTCCGCCAGTAACACCTATCGTCTGGTTAGGCTGTTGCAGTGAGTGGGTAACATCAAGTACTGTAGTGGCAAACTCCTTCATGGTAGGTATGCCCCTGTAATCTACTATCATATCCTGATAGCCAAACATAGTGCCTCTGTCAGTAACCATTACATTCTCATTGTTGCAGTCCAGCACTTTTTGTACTGCATGCTGCATGCTTTCAGGACTCATAAACTGGCCCTTTTTAAGATTTACCGTTTTTCCGGTATTGGCGGCAGCCACCACAAGGTCGGTCTGGCGCACAAGGAAAGCCGGAATCTGCAGCACATCAACATATTCGGCAGCTTTTGCAGCATCTTCGTTTTCATGAATATCAGTAACGGTAGGTACACCAAAGGTTTGCGATACCTTTTGCAGTATTTTAAGCGCTTTTTCATCGCCTATACCTGTAAAACTGTCAATGCGTGAACGGTTTGCTTTTTTAAACGAGCCCTTAAATACATAAGGTATTTGCAGCCTATCGGTTACAGCAACGAGTTTTTCGGCTATGCGCAGGGCCATATCTTCGCCTTCAATGGCACATGGGCCTGCAAGCAGGAAAAAGTTACCGCTGTCTGTATGTTTTATCTGTGGTATATTATTTAAATTCATATTCCTTATTTATTAGT
>CAMPIZ010000029.1 GCA_946886675.1 uncultured Flavobacterium sp. | reverse complement strand
GTTTTAGTCTTTCGGTAATATTACCCTCAATAACGTTTTCCTTGTCCTTAATGAAATGAGAATAATGTAACCTGTTATTGGGAGCATGGTGAAAACTATATAAAAGCAACCCTAATGAAAATGAAAAAAGACAGGTGCAGAGGATAAAATATGGCTTTGGCTTAAAGTCTTTTTCTTTCCTGTAATAACTTAAAGCCGTTATTACTAATAGTAATAAACAGCTTACAGCAGTTACAATAACAGAAAAATGAATATACTTTGCTGTAATAATACCACAAGCCATTAAAAAAGTAATAAGGGCAAGGGGATTTTTAAGTGCCTTCATGTAAGGTGTGATAAAAACTGTCTTAATTTATTGCTATTGCAATACCCTGTTTGCCTGAACAAAAGTCCGCTCATAATAGGGTTCGCTTAGGGAAGATACAACTACTCCCAGGCTAAGTGTAGAATGAATAAATTTAATTTCGCCGCCTTCTGCTTCAATTACAAGCCCTACGTGGTTAATAGTGTTTTTTCTCCTGTTGTTATTAAAAAAAAGCAAGTCCCCTTTTTTAATATCTTTCAGGTTTACTACCTGGCCTACTTTTGCCTGCTCATATGAGCTGCGCGGTAATGAAATATCAAAGGTTTTAAAAGTAGTAAACACAAGACCGGAGCAGTCCATCCCGTCTTTTGAGGTGCCACCGCCGCGATATTTTACTCCATCAAACTCCATAGCATTATTAATAATCTGAAGTGCAAGATAGTTTTCAGGTGTATACTCTGAAACAAAATCATTTTCAGTGTTTTCCGTCAGGGTAATTTTAGCTTCAGTCTTTTCAGCTTTTTTCTCTTTTTTTAATTTTTTTCTCGTGGTCTTTACAGGCTTACCTTCTGAAGAAGAACCACCAGTCGTTGTTGAAGCACTGTTTTCGGGAGTTTCACTATAAGAATAAAGGCCTTTTTTTTGTGCTTCCTTTTTTGATGTTACTATTTGTGATGACACTTTAAAAGGAAGCGCCAGCAACAGCAAAAGAGATATGGTAAAAAGGTTTTTCAATTTTTATTCTTATAATTTTCGGATGTGTTTACTGACAAATATAAAATAAAATTTTTTTAAACTGATTTGGCCTGTGTTAAATAATCAATTATGTAGCTGGCAGTTTTTTGGCTTGCGCCTTTACCGCCCAGCTTTTTCTCCAGTAAATCGTAGTCTTTCAATACTTTTTCACGGTGAACAGGCTCTAATATTTTTTGCAGTTCTTTTTTTATATTTTTCCTGTTGCATTCGTTCTGTATAAGCTCCTTTACTACCTCACGATCCATAATAAGGTTAACCAGCGAAATATATTTAAGTGTTATAATTCGTTTGGCGATTTGATAGGAAACCCAGCTGCCTTTATAGCATACAACTTCAGGTACTTTAAATAATGCTGTTTCCAGTGTAGCTGTACCCGATGTTACAAGTGCTGCATGTGCAATGCTAAGCAGGTCGTAGGTTTTGTTTGATATAAAATGCAGATTGCCGTTCTTTAAAAACTGTTTATAAAACTCATACTCCTGAGACGGGGCTCCTGCTATAACAAATTGATACTCCGGGAAATCCTGTACCACGGAAAGCATTTCACCAAGCATTTTAGAAATTTCCTGTTTGCGGCTTCCCGGAAGCAGTGCAATAACAGGCTTATCATCCAGATTATGTTCTTTTTTAAAGGCTTCGGCGTTTGTCGGTGTCCGGTTGTGTATTGCATCAATAAGCGGATGGCCCACAAATTCTACCTTATAATCATGTTTCAGTTCATAAAAATCTTTTTCAAAGGGAAGTATGATATACATTTTATCTACATCCCTTTTTATAGCTTTTATCCTGCTCTCTTTCCATGCCCATATCTGAGGGGAGATATAATAGTGGGTAGATATACCCAGCTCTTTAGCCCATTTTGCAATACGCATATTAAAACCCGGGTAATCTATAAAGATTATGGCATCCGGATTAAACGAGAGTATATCCTTCTTGCAAAATTTAATATTGCTTAAAATAGTGCGAAGGTTTTGTGCTACCTCTGCAAAACCCATAAAGGCTAGGTCGCGGTAATGCTTTACCAGCGTGCCGCCTGCCTGTTGCATAAGGTCGCCTCCCCAAAAACGAATGTCTGCCTCAGGATCCTGTTTAAACAGTTCTTTCATAAGGTTTGAACCGTGCAGGTCTCCCGATGCCTCACCGGCTATAATATAATACTTCATAGATGATTTTTATGGAACAAAAATAGCCATTTTACAAACTAAACTAATACAGTTATCAGTGCCAGTATAATAGTGGCCAATATTACTCCGCGTGCCATCATTTCTTTTTTTAGCTGCAGCAGTATAAAAAAGGCAATTAGGTTAAGTACAGCGCCAAGTGTAATTACTTTTCCTAAGAGGCCTTCTGTTTTCATTATTCTCACTCCGGTTTCAAAACCATAATTTGTAAACAGTTCTAAAAAAAGGTAAGTTCCTATAAAAGCTGTTGCAAGGCCAATTATTACTCCGATAAGCAGGTTAAGAATTTTCATTTAGGTTCCAGGAATTAAGTTGTTGTATGGCATGGTGTGCGGTAAGGTCAAACTGTACCGGAACTACCGATATGTATCCGTTTTCGAGAGCCCATTCGTCGGTGTCATCGCCTTTATCAAGGTTTACAAATTCTCCGGTAAGCCAGTAATAGTCACGTCCTTGCGGATTAGTTCTTTTGTCAAACTTTTCCATCCACATTGCTTTTGCCTGCCGGCACACTTTAATGCCTTTTATTTCTTTTTTCTTCAGTTTTGGGAAATTCACGTTCAATATTACTCCTTCCGGCATGCCGTTTTCAATTACTTCCTGAGTAATTTTTTTTACAAAAGGCTTAACGGGTTCAAAGTCGGCATTCCAGTTATAGTCCAAAAGCGAAAACCCAATAGCGGGAATCCCTTCTATTCCGGCTTCTACAGCAGCACTAAGCGTTCCTGAATATATAACGTTTATTGAGGAATTAGAACCGTGATTGATGCCTGAAACACATAGGTCTGGCTTGCGATGCAGTATCTCATTTACGGCAAACTTTACACAGTCTACAGGTGTGCCAGAGCAGCTGTATTCGGTTTCAATTTCCGGATCGATATCTATTTTGTTTATAAAAAGTGTGTTGTTTATTGTAATGGCATGGCCTGTGGCAGATTGTGGACTGTCCGGTGCTACAACCACAACATCCCCAAGTTCTTTCATAACCGAAATTAATGCCCGCCCTCCCGGGGCCGATATACCATCATCATTAGTAACAAGAATCAAAGGTTTTTTCTTCATGCCTCTGGTGAAATCAAAATAAGAGTTGTACTTTTACGTTAGCTAAAATAAGCATTTTTGCTTTGGTGCCCTTAACTTTTGTTGGCGGAATAAATGTCAGGACGGATTTTTGGCACGCTTTTTTATACTATAATTATAATGAACGCTATTTTGAGATTTATGAAAAGAAATTATAAAATACTGGTAGTTGTCGCCTTACTGGCGGTAGCTCTGTTCAGCTTTATGCCAAAAAAACAGGCTGCTGACCCCGAAAAAGACAAGTTATTACTGGAACTGCTCACTTTTGTAATTGAAAAAGGTCATTATGACCCCGCTGCTATAGATGATACTTTTTCCCAGGGTGTATATAAAGATTATATTCAGGGATTAGACCCGTCTAAAAGATTTTTCCTTCAGTCGGATATTGACCAATTTGCAAAATATGAACTGCAGATTGATGATATGATCAATAATCGTGATCTTACATTTTTTGACCTGACTCATAACAGGATACTTGAAAGGATAAACGAATCTGAAGATATTTATCAAGAAATATTATCAAAACCTTTTGATTATACTGTAGATGAGCAGTATAGTATGGATTATGATAATATGCCGTATGCAAAAAATAAGGCAGAACTTAAAAAGCGCTGGGAAAAACAGTTAAAGCTTTCGGTACTTTCTTCCATTACAGATAAACAGAAATTACAGGAAAAAGCCAGTGAAAAAAGTGATGGTAAAAAAGAAGAAAAGAAAACTTTTGAAGAAATAGAAAAAGAATCGCGTGAGGCAACTTTAAAGTCACTTAACGAATATTTTGATTTTATAGACGACCTTACCCGCGATGAGTGGTTTAGTATCTATCTTAATGCTATCGCAGAAAGATTTGATCCACATACTTTTTATTTTGCACCGGATGATAAAGAAAAGTTTGATACCAGTATGAGAGGATCTCTGGAGGGTATTGGCGCAAGGCTGCAAAAAAAGAATGACTATGTAGAAATATCCGAACTTATACCCGGAGGTCCGGCATGGAGAGGTAAGGAACTGGATCAGGGTGACCTTATTATGAAAGTAGCTCAGGGCGATGACGATCCTGTAGATATTGCCGGTATGCGTCTTGAGGATGTTGTGAAAAAAATTAAGGGGCCTAAAGGCACTGAGGTACGCCTTACTGTTAAAAAAGTTGACGGTACTATAGACGTAATTTCTATCATCAGGGAAGTAGTTGAAATTGAGGAAACGTATGCCAAATCGAGCGTAGTAGAAAAGGATGGTAAGAAGTATGGGGTTATTAACCTTCCTAAATTTTATATCGATTTTGAAAATAAGGATAACCGTGACGCGGCCAAAGACGTTGCTCTTGAAGTGGAAAGACTTAAAGAGTATGGTATAGAAGGCCTTATAATAGATCTTCGTGATAATGGCGGCGGTTCCCTTAGGACAGTGGTTGATATGACCGGACTGTTTATAGAAGATGGGCCTGTTGTTCAGGTGAAATCTACCGGAAGAAATAAAGAGGTGCTTAGTGATAAGGATCGTAAGGTACAGTGGGACGGGCCACTTGTAGTGTTGGTTAACAATTTCTCTGCTTCGGCTTCAGAAATTTTTGCAGCAGCCATTCAGGATTATAACCGCGGGTTAATTTTAGGAAGCAGGCATACTTATGGTAAAGGCACTGTGCAAAATGTAATAGACCTTAACCAGTTTGTGCGCAACAACTCTATGGGCGATCTTGGTGCGCTTAAAACCACTACACAAAAATTCTACAGGGTTAATGGCGGTTCTACCCAAAGGGAAGGCGTTTACAGTGATATTGTAATGCCGGACAGATACTCTTATATCGATATGGGCGAGCGTGATATTGATAATGCCATGCCTTGGGATAAAATTGATGCTGCCAACTTTAAGCCTGTAAAAAATAATTTTGACAGGGTTATTGCCAACAGTAAATTGAGAATGTCTCAAAATGATCAGTTTAAACTAATTGAAGAAAATGCTAAGTGGGTTAATGAAAACAAAGACGACGTTACCTATGACCTTAATATAGATAAGTTTAAGGCTGAAATGAAGCAGACGGAGACTATAACCAAGAGATTTAAGGCAATTGCCGATTATAAGAATAACCTTCAGTTTAACCCGCTGCCTTATGAACAGGAGATTTTTGATAAAGATCCTTCACTTGCAGAGAAAAAGCAAAGATGGTATGAAAGCCTTTCTAAAGATATTTATGTAGAGGAAGCACTTAATGTACTGGAAGATATGGGCGATACATCATCTAAAAATGCCGTAACTTTAAATAAAAAGGAAAAGCCGATTAAAACCAGATAAGTTTTAATGAGTAAAAATAATCAATCCCTTACAGGCTTAGCGCTCCAAAAGTTCAGAAAGAACTTTTGGGGCGTTTTAAGTTTGTCCTTTATTGTAATTCTCGTATTTGTTGCTGTATTTGCTTACTTTTTAGCACCAGATAAAACTAAGAATGCAAACTGGGGGGATCTTTCCATACACTCTAAGCCACCGGGTTTTACTGTAAAAATGCTAACTATACCACAGGGGGGCAAAAAAGCTGAGACAAACTGGACTGATTATTTTACAGGAAAGGATTTTGCACATCCAAAATATCCAATTCTTAGTTATACGGTTACAAAAGACAGCCTAAAGTATCTTGAATATGCTAAGGATCCTGAGCTTGCAGTTTCAAAATCGGTACCACTTAGCATGTTTGGTACAAGTGATGCTGCAAAAATAGAGTCGGAATTTATTAAAGATCAAAAATTTATACTGGGCACAGACAGTCAGGGGCGTGATTTGTTCAGCAGGCTTATAGTGGGTTCCAGGGTATCGATAGCAATAGGATTTGTTGCAGTTTTTATATCACTTATTGTAGGGATATTTTTTGGTGCCATAGCAGGTTATTTTGGGGGTAAGACAGATGCTTTTGTAATGTGGCTGGTAAATATTATCTGGTCCATACCTACGCTGCTTCTGGTTATTGCTATAACGCTTGCTTTGGGTAAAGGCTTCTGGCAGGTTTTTGTAGCTGTAGGCTTAACCATGTGGGTTGAGGTTGCGCGTGTGGTACGCGGTCAGGTAATGAGCATAAAGCAAATGCAGTTTGTTACAGCTGCAAGGGCTTTGGGTTATCGTGATGCAAGGATAATATTTAACCATATACTTCCTAACAGTATGGCTCCGGTAATAGTAATTTCAGCTGCAAATTTTGCTTCTGCCATACTTGTAGAAAGCGGCTTAAGTTTCCTTGGGCTGGGAGCCCAACCGCCTATACCAAGCTGGGGAGGCATGATAAAGGACCATTACAATTATATTATTTTAGGCAAGCCTTATCTGGCGCTGGCGCCGGGAATTGCAATGTTATTACTGGTGCTCGCCTTTATGATGGTTGGTAATGCCTTAAGGGATGCACTTGATGTAAAGGCGGAGTCATAAGTTTTATTTTTTATTAATAAGTCGTTCATATGAATATTAAATATTCTGGTATATGGTATGCCTTAGTAGATATAAAAGCTGCTAAAGAATTTTTATTTAATGATTTGGTTGATAGTGATCAACCGTTTGGAAATCAAAATTATGATGGGGCTTGGGCGAATGTTTTAATAAAGGCAGCAACGATTCAGGAAGCTATAGAAATTGTTCCATTTGGTTTTAAAGAATTGGGTTTCGAAATAAACAAATTTGATAAAATTGAGAACTTTCAAACTTTGGTAGAGGAATCTTCTATAAATAAGGAAGTTATTAATGAAGCAGACTGGTTATTAGATTCTAAATATATTTTTAAAATAAGCGAGGAAATTTATCCATATTTAGATGAATAACTTACCACTCATTCACCTTATTGGCATCCAGTTTAATAAATACAAACAGCAAAGCAGTAAAGGCAAATAAGCTTGAACCCCCGTATGAAAAGAAGGGCAGGGGAACCCCAATGGTAGGGAAGAGTTTAATAAGCATAGCTATATTCACAAAAAAGTGCATAAATAATATGGCCGCTACACAGTACCCATAAGTACGACTGAATTTTGATTTTTGCCTTTCGGCCAGATATAATATACGTAGCAGCAGTGTAATAAAAAGTACAATAACTACCATAGCTCCTACAAAACCCCATTCTTCGCCTACGGTTGTAAAAATGTAATCGGTATGCTGTTCCGGTACAAAACCACCCTTGGTTTGTGTACCTTCCAGATAACCTTTACCCAACCATGAACCGGAACCAATGGCAATCATCGATTGGTTAAGGTTATATCCTTCGGCCTGTTGGTCTACGTTTTTATCAAAAAGTACATTAATACGATCTTTTTGGTGCTCTTCCAGCACATTATCATACACATAACTTACAGAAAGTACAAAGCCCGTCATAAGCACAAAAGCGATAGACGATACTATAATATTACGCTTTACTTTACGTGTCATTCCATATTGCAGCAATACTGCCAGCAATACAAAAAGAATAAGAAAATAAGGGTTTATTAGTAGTGCCAGAAGGAATAATACTATTGCTATAATGCCTGTCCAAAGGTACCAGGCAGGAAGTCCTTCTCTGTATAATACTAGTATTAACGAAGCAAATATCATGGCACTACCGGCATCGGGCTGCATCATAATAAGCAAAACAGGCATTGCAAGTATTCCAAACGCCAGGAGCTGATGACTTATTTTACTAAGGTTTATCTGAACATCACTCAGGTATTTTGAAAGTATTAGAGAGGTCGCTATTTTGGCAAATTCTGAGGGCTGAATGCTAAATCCCCCGAAAGCATACCAGTTGGTCTGCCCTTTAACTGTTTTACCAGCAACAAAGAGTCCCGCGAGGAGTATAAGCGACAAAATATAAAAAATCAGTGAATATTTTTCGTATATCTTAGCATCAAGCGTAAGTATAACAGCTATCAGCGGAACTGACATAATTATAAAAAGCATCTGCTTGCCATAAATCTGATCGAGGTCAAATATGGAGGTTTGTTCAATAGGGAGTGAAGCGGAATAAATAGTCATCCAGCCTAAAACAACAAGGGCGGCATAAAGCAGGACAAGCGTCCAGTCTAAATTATTTATTACACTCTGGTTCTTCATTTACTTGTTTATGGTAAAAGGCTGCCCGCTTAAAACTTTATCATATTCATGCTGCAGGCCCTGAGTAAGCATCCTCGTTTCAAGGTCTTTTCTTGATATTGTCCCCTTAAGGTATTTTTCTATCATAAGGCTGGCAATTGGCCCTGCCCAGCGTGCACCCCAATATCCGTTCTCTACAAATACTGCTATGGCGATTTTAGGATCGTGCCTTGGTGCAAACGCAACAAAAATTGAATGGTCTGTAAGCTGTGTCCTTACACCGTTTATTTTAGTAAAGTTCTCAGCCGTACCGGTCTTACCGCAAATCTCTATACCTTCTACCTTAAGCCCGCGCGCAGTACCCAGATTATACACGTCAAAAAGGCCGTCTATAACCGGTTGAAAATGCTGTTTTTCTATAGTAGTATAATGCTTGGTAGTAAATTTTTTATCAATTTCACCACCTTCTATTTTTTTAATGATGTGAGGAGTGTAGTAATACCCTTCATTTGCCACAGCAGCCATCATGTTGGCAAGCTGTATAGGTGTCATTTTTATTTCACCCTGCCCAATGGCATTAGAGATAATTGTAGAGCTTCTCCAGCCCCCGTTAGGATAAAAACGCTCGTAGAATTTGCCTGTTGGCACGAGTCCTTTTCTTCCCGGTGGCAGGTCATATCCTAAAAAGTTACCCAACCCGAAGCTTTTAAGGTGGCTGCTCCAGGCATCTACACCGTCTTCAGGCTTTTGATATTTGTCAATAGTAAGTTTGTAAGTATTTGCAAAATAAGTATTGCAGGATTTATAAATCCCGTCGTGAAGTTTTGAAGGCCCTGAATCGTGGCATTTCATAAAGGCACCACGACCGTAGAAGAAACCGTGATGGCAAACAAACGTAGTGTTTTCATCTATTACTTCCTCCTGAAGGCCTACAAGGCCTGTTAGTATCTTAAATGGAGATCCCGGTGGATATTCAGCCAGAAGCCCACGGTCAAACAATGGCATAGCGACAGTGTCATTATACATTTTAGTATAATTCTCACTTCGTTTTCTTCCTACAAGTATTGCTGGATCGTAGGATGGAGCCGTTACCAGTGCCAGTATTTCTCCTGTCTTTGGTTCTATAGCTACTATACCGCCACGCTTTTCAAACATAAGCGATTCGCCATACTTTTGTAATTCACCATCCAGTGTAAGTGTTATATCCTTACCTTTAATGGCTATGGTATCATACATGCCTTCTTTAAATGGGCCTATCTCACGGTTAAAACGGTCTTTTTGTATGTATTTTACGCCCTTTACACCACGAAGTACTTCTTCATACATTTCCTCAACACCCTGCTTTCCTATAAGGTCACCGCTTTTATAGTAGGGATTCTTTCTGATTATTGGGTCGTTTACCTGCTGTATGTAGCCAAATACATTTGCTGCGGCATCAATCTGATAATCGCGCAGCGAACGCTTTACAATGTCGAAGCCTTTAAAGCGCCTTATCTTTTCCTGAAAAGCAGCAAACTCTTTTTTATTAAGCTGAGCTAAAAATATAGAGGGCAGCCTGGGGCTGTATACTTTGGCCTTTTTTACCTTTCTTATAAACTCTTCTTTAGTAATGCTAAGCAGGCTGCATATCTCCAGTGTGTCGGTATCCTTCATTTCATTTGGGGTTACCATAATGTCATAAGAAGGCTGGTTTGCTACCAGGAGCTTACCGTCACGATCGTATATATATCCGCGTTCGGGATATTCATATTTTACTTTTATTGCATTATTATCAGATTTCTTGATGTAAGAATCATCAAGTATCTGCAAATAAAAGAGCCTTGCTACTATCACTACAGATGCGGCAATTATAATTGCTGGCAGTAAAATCTTTCTCATTGTTTGCCCGGCTTAATTAAATAAATAATGGTTATGCAAAGAATTAGTGTAAATAAGGTTGTTAAAACAGTTCGTATTATAATATCCAGGATTAAACTGAACCTGAATACCTCCAAAAGGTATAAAATTAAATGGTGAGTTACAACTGAAATAAGGATAAATGAAAATCTTTCGGGCGTTAGTCGCTCATTTATCCGGATGGTTTGGTATTCATAACTCACACCAAATGAGAATTTAAAGAAGGCTGGCCTGAAATAAGCCAGGCACACACAGGCAACTGCATGCGAGCCTCCGGAGTTTAAAAACATATCCATTATAAGTCCCAGAAAGAATGAGCTTATAAGCAGTACTGCTTTATTACCGTTTACCGGATAAAGCAATATAAATAATATATAAGGATAAGGGTCTACAAAGCCAAAGAGGTCTATGCGGTTAAGGATGATAACCTGCACAGCCAGTAAAAGTATAAACCTGAATATGTTAACAATTACGGTACTGTTCATTTTCCGTTTTGGGCTTCTAGATCAATTATTTCTTTTAG
>CAMPIZ010000028.1 GCA_946886675.1 uncultured Flavobacterium sp. | reverse complement strand
TATGAATAAATTTGAACAATTAGGATGGAATGAATCGCTTCTGAAGGCGATACACGATCTAGGATTTGAAAATCCGTCAGAGGTACAGGAAAAGGCGATTCCCCGATTATTGGAAAAAGACACAGATATTGTAGCGCTTGCGCAGACAGGGACAGGGAAAACCGCTGCTTTTGGTTTTCCGCTTATCCAGAAAATAGATCCTGAAAACAGGGCAACACAGGCTTTAATCTTATCCCCAACCAGGGAACTTTGCTTACAGATTACAAACGAAATCAAGCTTTACTCCAAATACGTTAAAGGCATACATACAGTTGCTGTATATGGCGGGGCTAGTATTACAGAGCAAGCGCGTGAAGTGAAGCGCGGCGCACAAATAATTGTGGCAACTCCGGGAAGGATGCAGGACATGATAAACCGCGGGCTTGTAAACATTTCAAAAATTGACTATTGTATTCTTGACGAGGCAGATGAAATGCTTAATATGGGATTTTATGATGATATTGTAAATATCCTTTCTACATCGCCTGATGATAAAAGCACGTGGCTATTTTCGGCCACTATGCCACAGGAAGTTGCAAGGATTGCAAAAGAGTTTATGAGAAAGCCGCTGGAGATTACAGTAGGCCATAAAAATTCAGGTTCTTCTACAGTATCGCATGAGTTTTATCTGGTTAACGCACGTGACCGTTATGAGGCTCTTAAACGACTTGCAGATGCTAACCCGGATATTTTCTCGGTTATATTTTGCCGTACAAAAAGAGACACCCAAGCTGTTGCCGAAAAACTTATTGAAGACGGATACAATGCTGCAGCATTACATGGAGACCTTTCTCAGGCACAGCGTGATACAGTAATGAAGTCTTTTAGAAACAGGCAAATACAAATGCTTGTAGCTACCGATGTAGCAGCAAGGGGTATTGATGTGGACAATGTAACACACGTTATTAATTACCAGCTTCCAGACGAAATAGAAACTTATAACCACCGTAGTGGCCGTACAGGGCGTGCCGGTAAACTAGGTACCTCTATCGTTATCATTACTAAGAGTGAACTGCGTAAAATTTCGGCTATCGAAAGGATTATTAAGCAGAAGTTTGAAGAGAAGAGCATCCCGTCAGGTATTGAGATCTGCGAGATACAGCTGTTCCACCTTGCTAATAAGATAAAGGATGTAGAAATTGACCACGAAATAGACTCTTACCTGCCAGCTATCTATGAGGTAATGAAAGACCTTACAAAAGAAGAGCTTATAAAGAAAATGGTGTCGGTAGAATTTAACAGGTTTATCAATTACTATAAAAAGAACAGTGACCTTTCTACACAGTCTGCCGGAAATGACAGGCAAAGCATACCGGGCAGTGGTGCTGTTCGTTACTTTATAAACATTGGCGACAGGGATAATTTTGACTGGATGAGTCTTAAGGACTTCCTTCGCGATACTCTTGGCCTTGGCCGTGACGATATCTTTAAAGTAGATGTAAAAGAAGGTTTCTCTTTCTTTAATACCGATGCAGAACATGCCGATACAGTATTAAACACACTAAACAGCATGCATCTTGAAGGGCGTAAGATTAATGTAGAAATCTCTAAAAACGACGGCGGCTCTAATAACCGCAGGAGAGATCATAACAACCGTGGTGGTGGCTTTAACAAAGGCGCCCGTGGTGAACGCAGAAACGACTCTTTTGGAGGAAGAAGTTCAGGCAGAAGCAGTGGCGGCGGAGAACGTTCTTCACGAAGGAGTGACTCAAAAAGCGGCACCAGGGAAAGAAAGCCAAGAAGAGGTAATTAATTATTTTATATAATTTGTATACTAACTACAAAATATCACGTTTCTTTATTACTTTTACGTTAGTAAGACAAGCGATGAGATATTTTGTAGTTTTTTTATTTTTAACCCTTTCCCTTCACTCCTTTGCTCAGGAACAAAAAGAGGAATCCACGCGTGTAAACGCTACTATTATTAACGACAATACATTGCTTCCTATAGAAAATGTAACTGTTATTAATATAAATAAGGTAAAGGGGACCATTACAGACAGTAAAGGTAATTTTACCATTGAGGCTTCTGTAAATGATACACTTCACTTATCGCTTATCGGATATCAGTCCATCAAAGTACGGGTTACAAATGACTGGGTAAAAACCACTACCAGTACAAAAATCCCCATGACCGAAAAAGCCTATGCCCTTGAGGAGGTTATCATAAATAAGTACAATCTAACCGGCTACTTGGTTATCGACTCTAAACTTGCACCGGTTCAGCAAAACTATAGGTATAGTATCTCAGGACTTAACTATGGTTACGAAGGCGGCGAAAACTCACCTGGGGCTTACAAAAAAGTAGTAAACTCTGCCCTTAATCCTGCCGATTTATTACATAACATATTTGGTAAAAAGCCAAAAGAGATGCGCAGGCTTAACGAAATGAAAAAGGATGATGCGGTAAGAAATGCACTTGCTTCTAAATTTGACCGCGAAACGCTTGCAGCACTTTTAGGTGTAGAAAAAGATGATATTGCAGAAATACTTTCCCGTTGTAACTATTCGGAAGAATTTGTGAATACCGCAAACGACCTTCAGATTATGGATGCCATAAAAGGCTGTTATGAAGAGTATAAAGCACTGCACCGAAACGATAACAGCACTACTTCTACAGATTAACTTTCTGCTCAAGGTATTTTTGCGTTATAAAATCAATATCTTTTATAGACTTCCTCGCCCAGTCTATTCTTTTCTCCAAAATCTCAGCTTCTGTCAGCTGCCAATTAACATCAGATTTTCGCAGCCTGGAGGTAATATTCTGAATCACAATAGCAGCAGAAGATGATATATTAAGGCTTTCGGTAAAACCCACCATTGGTATTTTCATAAATCCATCAGCTTGCTTCATTACCTCTTCAGAAAGCCCCATTTTTTCTGTGCCAAAAAATATGGCAGACCGTTGTGTAATGTCAAAGTCATCCATAAAACAGGAATCCTCATGAGGTGTAGTGGCAATAATTTTATACCCCTGCGATTTTAATTTTTGTATGCACTCTGTTGTGGTGTTATAACGGGTAGCATCTACCCATTTTTGAGCGCCAAGAGCAATTTCCTTATCAATGGTTTTACCATACTTCTCTTCTACTACATGCAGCTCCTGTATACCAAAAACCTCACAGGTACGCATTACGGCACTGGTGTTATGAAGCTGAAAAATATCTTCTATAGCTATGGTAAAGTGCTTAGTACGGTTTTGCAGTATCCTTAGAAAATTTTCTTTTCTGTTCTCAGTTATAAAGCCTTCCAGGTAATTTAGGTAATCTGTATCAGAAGTATTTTTCATTATTGGGTTTAAGTTAAAAATCTTTTATTAAATTAGGTGTGCCAAAAACCTTTTACCAATTAATAATTAAAGCATGACACAGGAAGAATTACTCGAACAAATTTACAAAAAAGACAGTAAAGCGTTCAGCACACTATATGACATGTATTCTAAAAGTCTTTACGGTGTTATTTACAACCTTTTAAAAGACAAAGAAGAATCTGAAGACGTTTTACAGGAAGTTTTTGTAAAAATCTGGAAAAATATAGATTCTTACAACCAAAGCAAAGGTCGTTTTTTTACCTGGATACTTAATATCGCCAGAAATGCATCGATAGACAAATTAAGATCTAAAGGGCATAATAACAATTTAAAAAACCTCTCCGTCGACAATTTCGTACATATTCTTGACCAGAATTCGACAGCTACAAACAGGATAGATGCAATAGGCATCCGTGAGTTTGTAAAAAAACTAAAACCGGTTTGCGTACGTATAATAGACCTGCTGTTCTTTAAAGGCTATACCCAGCAGGAAGCCTCAGAAGAGCTTGCCATGCCGTTAGGTACCGTAAAAACCCAAAACAGAAATTGTATTAAAGATTTAAGAAATATATTGGAGGTATAATGAATACAGAATATATAGAATCAGGAATTTTAGAATTATATATTTTCGGGCTTCTCACAGAAGAAGAAAACCTGAAAGTTAAAGAGATGGCCGATGATAACGAAGATGTGCGTGCCGAGATAATCTCTATAGAGAAGGCCATAATAGACCTTTCATATGCTGTCTCCCCGAATCTTTCGGCTGAGGTTTATGAAAAGATTCGCAAGAAACTTATAGAGAAACATACCGATGTTGTACAAATGCCACGCAAAACAGGCGTTTCCGGATTTATTGGCTGGGCTGCTGCAGTTGTATTACTACTTGGCCTTGGTTTCCAGTACTATAAATACAATCAGGCTACAGAGGAAATACAAGCTAAGACGCAAGAAAGGGATAAATATGAACAGATGCTTGCTAATGTTAGCCAGGAAAACAGCAAAAACGAAAAAGCGCTTGCAATTATCCGTGATAAAGACAACAGCGTTATTCCTCTTGCCGGGCAGCAGGCTGCACCTGAAGCATATGCAAAAGTTTACCTTAACAGCGAAGATGATAAAATTTATATAGATATCGCCGGACTTCCGGAACCACCTGAAGGTAAAGTATATCAGGTTTGGGCTTTAATGCTTGACCCTTTTGCTCCTACAAGTATTGGTGTACTTGATGTGGCACAAAGGTCTCAAAACAAAGGGATTTATGCTGTAGATAACTTTGAAGGCGCCCAGGCATTTGGTATCACGCTGGAGCCTGCAGGCGGTAGCCCAACTCCTACGCTGGAACAACTTTACACTTTAGGAAAAGTATAACCCTGAAATGAAGAAAAAACTTGTTGTATTATCGGGTGCTGGTGTTAGTGCTGAAAGCGGTATTAAAACCTTTCGCGATGCCGGAGGCCTTTGGGAAGGGCATGACGTTATGGAAGTAGCTTCTCCCGAAGGCTGGTATAAAAACCCAGCACTGGTACTCGATTTTTACAATAAGCGCCGAAGGCAGCTGTTTGAAGTACAACCAAATAACGCTCACAAGCATATTGCCCATCTGGAACAATATTTTGATGTAAACGTAATTACACAAAACGTAGACGACCTTCATGAGCGTGCCGGAAGCACAAATGTTTTACACCTTCATGGTGAACTGCTTAAAGCCCGAAGTATTAACAACGAACTTGATGTTATAGAATGGACTGCAGATATTAATGAAGGCGACCTGCATACTGACGGACATCAGCTCAGGCCGCATATAGTTTGGTTTGGGGAAGCAGTTCCTGCTATAATGGATGCTATGCAGATTGTGCAGCAGGCCGATTACCTTATAGTTATAGGAACTTCATTACAGGTATATCCCGCAGCGGGCCTGATAGACTATGCTAAACCCGATATTCCTATATTTTATATAGACCCTAACCCTGCCCGTATACCCAATCTTGGCAACCCTGTCGAGGTGTTTCCGGTGTCAGGATCGGAAGGGATGCAACTCATAAGCAACAGGCTCAAATCCCTCATCTAATCTCCTGTTTTAATACAATTAATAGTACGGCTTTGTTATATAATTGCCCGTAAAAGTTTATCTTTGCGCAAATACATTATTTTTAAATAAAAAACAATGCAAAGTTTATCTGAACTGAATGCCATTTCTCCTATAGACGGGAGGTACAGGAACAAAACCGTATCATTATCAAAGTATTTTTCTGAAGAAGCGCTTATAAAATACAGGGTGCTTGTAGAGGTTGAGTATTTTATTGCATTATGCGAACTTCCATTACCGCAGCTTAACGGTGTAGACAAAAATGTTTTTGAACCACTTCGCGATATTTACAGGAATTTTTCGGCTGATGATGCACTTCAGATAAAAGAAATTGAAAAAACAACCAACCATGATGTAAAAGCGGTTGAGTATTTTATAAAAACAGCCTTTGATAAACTTGGGCTGGAGCAATACAAAGAGTTTATACACTTTGGACTTACATCCCAGGATATAAACAACACGGCTATACCACTTTCTACAAAAGAAGCTTTTGAGGATGTTTATATGCCTTCACTTATAAGCGTTATCTCTAAACTTAAAGAACTTAGCGTAGAGTGGGCAAACATACCTATGCTGGCACGCACGCATGGCCAGCCGGCTTCGCCAACGCGTTTAGGTAAAGAGATACATGTTTTTGTAGAAAGGCTTGAAGAACAATTGAGGCTGCTTTTCAACGTTCCTTTTGCGGCAAAGTTTGGTGGTGCTACAGGTAATTTTAATGCGCACTTTATTGCTTACCCACAAAACGACTGGAGAAAATTCGGTAACGATTTTGTAGAGGGCACTTTAGGGCTTAAACACTCATTCCCTACAACACAAATTGAGCACTACGACCATTTTGCAGCGTTTTTTGATGCTTTAAAACGTATCAATAACATCCTTATAGACCTTGACAGGGATATATGGACATATGTGTCTATGGAATACTTTAAGCAGAAAATTAAGGCCGGAGAAATAGGTTCTTCTGCAATGCCACATAAAGTAAACCCTATTGATTTTGAAAATTCTGAAGGGAACCTGGGTATAGCAAATGCTATATTTGAGCACCTTGCTGCAAAACTTCCGGTTTCAAGGCTGCAACGTGACCTTACCGACAGTACTGTTCTAAGAAATATAGGTGTGCCAATGGGCCATACTATAATAGCTTTTGAAGCTACACTTAAAGGGCTTAACAAACTATTGCTAAACGCAGAAAAATTTGAAGAAGACCTGGAAAAGAACTGGGCTGTAGTGGCAGAGGCTATACAAACAATACTGCGCCGCGAAGCTTATCCTAATCCTTATGAGGCATTAAAAGACCTTACCAGAACAAATCATGTTATTAATAAAGAATCTATTCATAACTTTATAGGGACGCTAAATGTTTCTGAAAGCGTTAAAGAAGAGTTATTAAAGATAACACCAAGCAACTATCTTGGTATATTACCATAAAAAATGGAAAGTATATGCCTAACAGGATACTCATTCTTTTTGCACACCCGCTGTTCGAGAAATCGAACGTAAATGACGCACTTGTAAAGCATATACCCGTTTCTCCTTATATTACATTTCATGATCTTTATCAGGAGTACCCTGAGTTTGACATTGATATGAAACGGGAACAACAGTTATTGCTAATGCATGACATCATTATATGGCACCATCCCATGTATTGGTACAGCTGCCCTCCCCTGCTTAAACAATGGATTGATATTGTACTGGAGCATGGCTGGGCCTATGGCAAAGAGGGCAAAGCCCTGCAGGGCAAATTACTGATGCAGACCATAACTACCGGAGGACGCAAAGAAAACTACAGCGCCACTGGCCGCGACCGTTATACCATTACACAGCTGCTTGAACCGTTTAACCAAACGGCAAAAGTTTGCAACCTGACCTATTTACCTCCTTTTATTGTTCATGGGGCACACTCCATGACTCCGGACGGATATGTTGAAAACGGAAAATTATACAGACAGATACTTGAATATCTTGAAAACAAGGAAATCAATACTGACGAACTTTCCGGCTATCAGTACTTTAACGACTGGTTTCAGACAAAAGTGGGGTAAATATGGAAAACAGCTTCTTTTTTGAGTCTATTATCTATCTGGCGGCAGCCGTAATATGTGTGCCAATAGCCAAGCGTTTTGGCTTAAGCTCCATACTTGGCTACCTGTTTGCAGGTATTCTTATAGGCCCTTTTGTTTTAGGACTTATAGGGCAGGAAGGTGAAGACATTATGCACTTTGCCGAATTTGGTGTTGTAATGATGCTTTTCCTTATTGGCCTCGAGCTTGATCCCTACAAATTCTGGCGAATGCGGCGTTTTATAGTTGGTATGGGCTCTATGCAGGTGGTAGGTACAGCCATTATATTATTTATTGCCTGCCTGCTTGTTTTACGATGGGAATGGCAGGCCACTCTTGCAGTTGCCCTGGCATTAACATTATCATCTACCGCTATTGTGTTGCAAACACTTAAAGAAAAAGGGCTTTCGCAAACATCAATGGGGCGTTCCTCTTTTGCTGTACTCCTTTTTCAGGATATTGCTGTTATCCCTATACTTGCCATACTCCCCCTGCTGGCGGTGGGTGAAATAGAAAATAAGGGTGTACAAGATTCTTTAATTTCCGATTTACAGGGATGGCTACAAACGCTTATCGTTTTTGGCACCATAGGCTTTGTTTATTTTGCAGGCCGTTTTATTATAGTCCCATTATTGCATATAGTTGCAAAAACAAGGCTGCAGGAACTCTTTACAGCTTCTGCCCTGTTACTGGTCCTGGCAGTTTCTTATGTTATGCAGCTTGTAGGTTTAAGTCCCGCTTTAGGTGCATTTATGGCAGGAGTGGTATTAGCAAACAGTGAGTTCAGGCATGAGCTGGAAGGCGATATAGCCCCGTTTAAAGGGTTGCTGTTAGGTTTATTCTTTATAGGTGTGGGAGCATCTATAAACTTTAGCCTTATTATGGTAGATCCGGCGTTCATCATTGTTTTTTGCACACTTTTTAACCTGATAAAATTCTTCGTGCTTTTTGGCATTGGTAAGATCTACAAAAAAAGTTCTGATCAAAACCTCCTGTTTTCGTTTGCATTAAGCCAGGGAGGTGAGTTTGGCTTTGTTATACTAAATTTTGCCACACAGCTTAACCTAATGCCTACTTATCTTGCCAGCCAGATGATGGCCGTAATAGCTTTAAGTATGCTGGGCACACCTATACTATTACTTATAAATGAAAAATGGATAGATCCCTATTTTGGTGTAAAGGAAAAACAGTCGAAAAAATATGATGAAATTGAAAATGAGAAAAATGATGTAATCATTGCCGGATTTGGCAATTTTGGTAGCACTATTGTACGCCTTTTAAAAACAAATGGTATAGCTGCCACAGTACTAGATATGGACTCCGAGAGAGTCGATTCCCTGCGAAAAATGGGCTTTAAGGTATATTATGGCGATGCCTCAAGGCTGGAGCTGCTTAAGGCAGCCGGCTGTGAGGATGCAAAAATATTTATAGCCGCTATAGATAACCCAACGGTAAACCTGGAGGTGGTGGAAATGGTAAAGAAACATTTTCCTCATTTAAAAATACTGGCAAGGGCAAGAAACAGGAGTAATGCGTTTGAGCTTGTAGACATGGGCATAGAGCGGTTTTACCGTGAAAATCTTTACAGTGCAGTCCATCTGGGTGTAGATGCGCTTGTAGAACTTGGGCACAGGCGCTACAGCGCTACAAGGCAGGGACAGCAGTTTATAAAATATGATGAGCAGGCAGTATTTAGGCTGGCACAAAAACGCCACGATAAAAAAGCCTTTCTGATGACTGCAAAAGAAGAAATAGATATGCAGGAGCAGCTTTTAAGAACCGACCTGTATGCACAGTTGGGCGCTAATGACCATGCCTGGGAAAGTGAAGATCTGCGCAGGGAGCAACTTGAAAACCTCAACAAGAAAGAATAAAAAAAGGCATAAGTTTTAAAACTTATGCCTTTTTTTATGATTTGAGACTTTTGTCTTATCTCGAATAGTTAGGAGCCTCTTTTGTAATTGTTACATTATGAGGATGGCTCTCAGATATACCACTTGACGTTAAACGTACAAATCGGCTGTTTTCCTGTAGTGTCGGGATATCCTTAGCACCACAGTAACCCATACCTGCGCGAAGGCCTCCTATAAACTGAAGCATACTTTCGAATAGTTCACCTTTGTATGGAACACGCCCTACAATACCTTCCGGCACCAGTTTTTTAACGTCGTCCTCAACATCTTGGAAAT
This sequence comes from uncultured Flavobacterium sp., assembly GCA_946886675.1. The sequence goes on along the minus strand of CAMPIZ010000028.1, from coordinate 1,307 downwards.
AACGGTCTTTGGAACCTTCTTTCATAGCTTCAACAGATCCCATACCACGGTAAGACTTAAATTTCCTTCCTTCAAATATAATTGTTTCTCCCGGAGATTCTTTTGTACCTGCCAGTAATGAACCAAGCATTACACAGTCGGCACCGGCTGCAAGCGCTTTAGGGATATCGCCTGTGTAGCGTATACCACCATCTGCAATTACAGGCACACCTGTTCCCCTTAATGCTGTAGCTACTTCGAGTACTGCAGAAAACTGAGGGAAACCTACACCCGCCACTACTCGTGTTGTACATATAGAACCGGGGCCAATACCTACTTTTACAGCATCTGCACCATTTTCAGCGAGATATAGTGCCGCTTCCGGAGTCGCTATATTACCTACCACAACATCAAGCTCAGGGAATTTAGCTTTTACTTCTTTAAGTACAGTAACCACGCCTCTGGTATGGCCATGTGCGGTATCAATAATTACAGCATCAACCCCTGCGTTTACAAGAGCCTCTGCCCTTTGCAGTGCATCGGCTGTAACACCAAGCGCAGCAGCTACACGAAGCCTGCCAAATTTATCTTTGTTTGCAATTGGTTTTTGGGTAAGTTTTGTAATATCCCTGAAAGTAATAAGCCCTACAAGTTTGTAATCGCCATTTACTACAGGCAGTTTCTCAATTTTATGCTCCTGTAAAATAATTTCTGCAGCCCCAAGGGTTGTACCCTCTCCTGCTGTAACAAGATTTTCAGAAGTCATAACTTCTATTATGCTGCGGGCACCATCTTTTTCAAAACGAAGGTCACGGTTTGTAACAATACCTTTAAGTGTACCGTTATCATCTACTACCGGTATACCGCCTATGCCATATTCACGCATTGCACTTTTAGCATCGGCAACAGTAGCGCTAAGCGGAAGCGTAACAGGATCTATAATCATACCCGACTCTGCCCTCTTCACCTTTCTTACCTCTGCAGCCTGGCGCTCTATAGTCATATTTTTGTGCAATACACCTATACCACCCTCACGGGCCATGGCAATAGCCATATCACTTTCGGTAACCGTATCCATAGCCGCCGAAACGATAGGCACGTTTAGAGTTATATTTTTTGAGAATTTAGATTTGATGCTTACTTCGCGCGGAAGGACTTCAGAATAATTTGGAACCAGCAGTACATCATCGTAAGTAAGACCTTCGCCGATGATTTTAGTTGTGTGTGCTTTCATGTTGCAATTTGTCGTTAAATTGCATGCAAATATAGTACTTTTTAGCGGAATGTAAAAGTGTTTGTTTTATAAAATATTAATATGTTTAGATAGT
>CAMPIZ010000027.1 GCA_946886675.1 uncultured Flavobacterium sp. | reverse complement strand
ATATAAAATGTTTTAATAAAAGCATTAGTTATGCTTCTTTCCGATAAACTGAATCGAAAGATACTGTTAGGATTATTTTCGTGATTTTTACATTTTTTCTCTACCACAAAACGGATTAAATGAAAATAAATATACAGGCTTTGTACATGAAAAAGATTATAATGATAATCTTTATGCTTGTCTGTATGCCTGTATTATCTCAGCAACCCACAGAAAAGCAAATAGTACTTTCTAAGGCTAGGGAAATTGTTTTTTCCAGCCCTGGGGATGCTATTAATATTATTAATTACCTGTCTAAAAAGGCAGAACTTGTCGAGGAAAAAGCTTATTTACAGGTGTTACTTGCAGACGCTTATTATACCAAAGGAGAATACGATAAATCGGTTAACTGCCTTTTTGATAATGCTGTTCAGTATAATAAAATAAGCGATACCTTAAAATCAGAGATATTATTCAGGAAATTGCATCTTGCAGGTAAGCTGCATCTTTATAACCAGTTTAAGGATTATTATAAGGAAATCGAGGAGTTATTGCCCGTTATCGACAAGAATAGAGCAATTGCACGGCTGGGATTAGAAAGAATACAGGTGTCAATAGGGCAGGAAAAGTATCAGGAAGCGCTTCGTCTTACAGATAGTATACAAAAGAGTCTACCGCAAGAATTTATCAAAAGTAATTATAATCTAAAGCAGGCTTATGCAATAAACCAGGGGAATATCTTCCTAAAGCTGGAAGAATATGATGCTGCGGATAGGTTTTTTAACCAGGCAGCACTGGATTTTACCAATAGCGGCAATACAAACCTCATTTTTAAATCGGCTATTTATAGCGGTATTGCGCAACTTTCATACAACAATGGCAATTATGATAAAGCGATTAGCATATTGAAAGTACTTTTAAAAGATGCTGAACTTATAGGTAACATTTTTATGCAGGAAAAGTTAAATGCACAGCTTGCTTTAAACTATCTGGCTTTAAATAACCGGAAAGAGCATGAAAGGTATAATGATAAATTCATGGAATTAAACTCTGAAGTCAATATAAAAGAAACAGCGACCTATAATACTTTTTATGATTTAATAAGCCGTGAACAGGAAGCGGAATTATCACATACGGAAAACAGACTAAAGCTTTATATGTATATTGCAGGCGCAGTTTTATTGCTTCTTATTACGGCGGGAAACATACTGTATTTTATAAACGAATCAAGAAAAAAACAGCTCAGGGAAATAATAGGGTATCTTGAGGTGCCTAATAAGGTTTTAGTAAAAGCATATCCTGAAAAAAGTGATACTGCTAAAAAGTTTACCATACCTACAGAAACTGAGCAGGCCATTTTAGCGAAGCTAAAGAAATTTGAATCCTCAACACGGTTTACCAGCAAAGAAATGTCTCTAAGCACGCTTTCAGCGCAGCTTGATGTAAATACTAAATATCTTTCTGAAATCATCAACAAGCATTATAATGACAATTTTAATACCTATATCAATAAACTTAGGGTAAACTATATCATAGAAAAATTAAAAAATGAGCCTGAATACCTTAATTACAAAATAAGCTATCTGGCCGAGGAGAGCGGTTTTTCCTCACACAGCAGTTTTGCAACAGTTTTTAAAGCTATTACAGGTATTGCCCCTACAGTTTTTATAGACCTGTTGGGCAAAGAAATCAATAATAAAAAAGCATAAATATGCCTGCCGTCTTTAAATATTATCTGACTGTTTTGCTACTGTCTCTGGCCGGTGCAACAGCTTTTGCCCAAACGGAGCAGAAAACCGACAGTATACTTAAGGCTGCAAAGCTTGATATTTATGAAAAACCGGATAGTGTTATAAAAATAGCAGACTCTGTTTTTAATAGTAAATCCAGTAGTGCAAAAATAAAAGCACAGGCTCAGATGCTTATTTCCAATGCCTATTCTGCAAAACGGGATTATCGTAAGGCACTTAAGATATTGCTGGGAGCAAACAAACTTGCTAAAAATAGCGGCGATATTTCTACTCAGGCTAAAATTCTTAATGGCATAGGCGTGGTTTATCAGCAGCTTAAAATGTATGATAAAGCAATGGAAAGCCTTGATGAGTGCGACAGACTTATTGATAATAATGAGTTTGAAGATGCTACTTTTTTAAGAGCTACCAACCATGCTGTTAGGGGCTTGATATACAAAGAACAGTTAAGCTGTGATCTGGCTATAAGCTTTTTCGATAAAGCAATTAATGAATATAAAAAATTAAATTCATTAAGAGAGCAGCCAAATTTAAGTATTACATCCTATAATAAAGGCTATTGCTGCCTTGTAATACCGGATTATGATAAAGCTATACAAAGCTTTAATGAGGCTGTTGCTTATGCCGAAAATGCAAATGCTGTAAGCCTTAAGGCATTTGCTAAAAAAGGCCTGGCCGAGGTTTATACAAGGCAGGGCAATTACAAAGGAGCCATACAAATGCTGGAAGAAGCTTATGATCTTTCCAAGGATGCCGGAGACCTTATTTTACTGCGTACTATTTATGAGGGACTGGCCAATAATTACCTCGCCCTGAATGACAAAGATAAATACCTTTTTTACCACAAGCTTTTTTTACGTAATCAGGCTGTAATAAAAAAATCGGAAAGAAGTGCAGTAAGTGATTCTATAGATGAGCTTACCCATAAAAATGCAGAAAAGCTTGATGCACTCATAAGGCGGTATTACTCCCTTACTGCAATACTTATTCTTCTCATAATTTTTGCTGTTATTGTTATTTTCAGGTATCAGAAAAGAGCGGTAAAATCACTTGAAATGTTAAAAAATCAGGTGGAAACAGTAAAAAAAGAACGCAGGAACAGTTACTGAACAAAAACTCTTTGTTTTAGACTAAAGTGCTTAAAATAAAGGTTTTGTGCTTGGTTTTGCTGTTTTAAAATTACCGAATTGCAAAAGGGTAATATTATTTTAAGGTAGTTTTTTTGTTAATATTTGTTTAGCTGCAAAGCATTGTCTACTACTACTAACAGAAACACTATTAACTATGACTTTAAAACTACCATTAATGTGCTGGCTGCAGGCAAAAATACGGGGGCTGTTTCCGGATGTTTTTGCATCAGCCATAAAAGGTATTACAGGAAAAGTAACATTGCTTTCCTTTTTCCTTTTTTTCACTCTTTTTGGCTATGGCCAATTGGCAACAGAAACTTTTGAAAGTGGCATTCCAGGTTCATGGGCCCAGGCAAATAATACCGTGGGTACCACCCCATGGACCATTTCTACCGATGGATACATGAGCAGCGGGGCAGCATTTATAGATCCCTCCGCAGAAAATATAGGCTTAGGTAATACATCACGCCACTACCTTATAACTCCATTGGTAACAGTGCCGGCCAATGGGGAAATAAGGTTTTATACAAAACAGTCTGATGCGGCAGATCACGGAAATATTTATGAAGTGAGGCTTTCTACTGCCGGGCAAACTGACATCACCGGATATACTACTGTGCTTGCTACTTATACGGAAGCGCAGTTAAGTACTGCTTATGAAGAAAAAGTGATTTCTATACCGGGCAGTATAGCGCCCGGCCTTAATGTTTACATAGCTTTTGTACTGGTAAATAATCAGCCCGGCGCTGCTCCGGATGCAGATACATGGTTTGTTGATAATGTTAAGGTACAGTCAGCACAGGTGTGTGATGCTGTTTTAGCTTCTAACTTTACTGTGGTATCAGCCGGAACAGAGACTGCTCAACTGAGCTGGACACATCCAACAGCAACTGAATTTGAAATTCAGGTTGTGGCAGACGGTGCCCCTCCGGGAACAGTGGGCACTATTACAGATAATACTTATTCTGTATCAGGGTTAACTGAAGATACAGATTATGATGTTTATATTAAAGCAATATGTTCTGAATCAGAAAGCACATGGGCAGGCCCTTTTAGCTTAAGCACTACAATTTTAGGAGTGGCTTGTGACGCACCAATTGTAATTCCGGATGATGGAAATGTGTATACATATTCAGGTAATCTTAATGTGTTTCAAAATCCGGCAGTTTCTTACCCTAACCAGGGCTCAAACTGTTTGCCGTCTACAATAACCCAAAACTATTTAAACGGGGCTAAGGCGTTCTTTTCTTATACCCCTGCTACAGATGGTTTAGTTACATTAACACACCTTATCAACACACCGAGTCTAAACGATTATTCGTCCCTTCTTATTTATGAAAACTGCGCAGATGTAGGTGTAGAATGTATAGCGGGTACTTTTAACTCTTCAGAAGGAGTTTTAAAGGTCATTCCTAATCTTTTTGTACAGGCAGGCAATACCTATATTATTGTAGTGTCTTCACAGCTTTCGGCAACTGCCAGTATAAGCTTTACTTTTACGCTTAACTCGGCCGATTGTCCTGCACCGGCAGCATTTACATATTCGAATTTACTGCAAAACAGTGTTTCATTTTCATGGGATAACACTAATAACCTAATGAGTAACTGGCAGTATGCGGCAGTACCCGCAGGCTCTCCTGCACCTGCCACAGGTACAGATACTGCTACAAATCTTGAAAACCCTGTAACAGGTTTAACCGCAGGTACAGCTTATGATTTGTATGTTAGATCGGTTTGTGGCGGAGTGCCGGGACCATGGAGTTTACCATACAGATTTAAAACGCAGTGTGATGTATTCAATACACCATATTCTACTCAGTTTCCCGGTACGTCGGCAACAGTGCCTGAGCCATGCTGGACTTCTGTAGATGTAAACAGTGATAACCTAACATGGACATATCTTGGGGGATATGCCACTATACAAACAAATACATATCCTGACCAAAACAATGATATGCTTGTTTCACCTCAGGTTAACCTAACCGGAGGACAAAAAAGGCTACGGTTTAAAGACAGGTCTACAAACGGTATTTCAAGCTACTCCATAAAAATTTCGACTGCGGGTATTGGCGGTAACGAGTTTACTACTGTACTAATGCCCGAAACACAAATAACCAACACCGGTTTTGTAGAAAGGATTGTTTATATACCTACTACAATCACAGGTCCGGTAAATATTGCATTTGTTGTAACACCGGGAACCGGAAGTGTAGCTACAAGAATCTCTATCGATGACGTTTTCATCGAAGATGCACCTGCATGCCCGGATCCGTTGGATCTTAGTGTGGGAACTATAACAGAAACTACAGCACAGCTTTCATGGTCTGCCGGGTTTACCGAGTCTCAGTGGCAGGTTGCGGTACAGCCTATGGGAAGTGGAATACCAACAGGTGAAGGTATTGATGCAGATACTAACACTAACTTTCTTGTAGAAAATCTTGATGCTTCGACTCAATATGAATATTATGTTAGGGCGTACTGTAGTGATACCGAACAAAGTAACTGGGTAGGGCCTTTCACTTTTATAACAGAGTGTGATGTTTTTGATACTCCATACACAGAAAATTTTAATGATGGCGACATAGTAAACTCCCATAAATTTTGTTGGACTACCAACAATGTCAATGCAGATAATGTGCAATGGAATATAACGGCACCTACAGAGGCAAGGCTGCAAATGCCTTTCTTTGGTTCGCCATCGTCTTTTGATGACTGGTTAATATCACCTGCCATAAATGTGCAGGGTACCAAACAACTAAGGTTTAAATACAAAGCACTGGGCGGTGTATTTTTCCCTACGCCTCGATGCGGGGTTGAGGTTTTAATGTCTACTACAGACACAAACCCTTCAAGCTTTACTGTTATTATGCCTTTAATGGAATATAACAATACTGATTATATAGAAAAATCACTTTATATAAATGCCAACGGGCCTGTTTATATAGCCTTCAGGATTCCGCCGTCTTATGTGGTTGCTCCAACATCAGGAACATATATTGATGATGTAATAATTGAAGATGCCCCTGCATGTCCGGATCCTTCGGAGATTGCAATATCCGGTATTACTACATCAGGTGCAGATGTAACATGGACAGAAGGTTTTCTTGAAACACAATGGGAAGTTGCTGTTCAGCCAGCCGGAACAGGCGTGCCAGCAGCCGGAGAAGAAGTTAATGATGATACTGAATATACAGCTACAGGCTTATCAGCCGATACATATTATGAAGTTTATGTAAAATCAATATGTAACGATACAGACCAAAGCGGATGGATAGGCCCGGTAACGTTTAAAACGCTTTGTGAAGCTTATACTGCACCGTTTTTTGAAACGTTTGATCCTTCATCTGTAACAGAGCAATGCTGGATTATAAGAAACGATAACCAAGATGCCAGTACATGGAACTTAAATATAACTACAGATCCTTACGAAGGACCTCAGTCGGCAGGGATGTTTACGGGTAATAACGGTAATAATGAAGACTGGCTGATATCGCCAACCATTACTGTAACAGCCGGTCAGCGTTTAAGGTACCATTACAGGGTCTACGATTCTTTCTTTGAAGAAGATGTAGAAGTATTGCTTTCCACAACAGGCATAGATCCTGTAAACTTTACAACTGTACTATACAGTACAGATGTTGATACTGAGCCATTGAATAACATGGAATGGAAAGAAAAAGTTATCGATATCCCAGCAGGAGTTACAGGAAATATTAATATAGCCTGGCACATACCACAAAAAGACCCTAATCCATGGGGTTACAGAGGTCAGATATTTGTTATTGATAATGTAATTATCGAGGATATACCGGTTTGTTCTCAGCCTGTAAACCTTGAGGTTAACAACGTTTCTGATACAAGCGTTCAGCTGGTATGGGAGAATACAGGAACTGAAGATGAATGGGATGTTTATGTACAGCCAGCCGGGCTGGATGCCCCTCTAGGGGATGGAGATCCGCAATACCTTACTACTGTTACAAATAACCCAACAACTATTAACGGCTTAACAGCTGCTACACAATATGAATATTATGTTAGGGCGGTGTGTAGTGATACAGATGAGAGCGAATGGGTCGGCCCGTTTGTCTTTACTACACTATGCCCTTTAGATACAGCCTGTGAATATACCTTCACCATAACCAACCCTTCTGCGGGCGGAATTTCAGGTGAAGTACAGGTTATCCAGAACGGGCTTGTTATTGGCTCACTCGATTTATCAAGCACTTTGGCAGGAGCAACAAATACTTATACAATGTTCCTGTGTGATGGGGTAGAATTCTCATTACTATGGGACGGTATAGGCTATGTGCCTGGCACAAGTGCAGATGTTGTAGTAACTATACAACAGGGTACAACTACAATATGGACCAGCCCGTCACCATTTGGCCCTATGAATGATATTATTTATGAAGGTTTTGCATCGTGCAGCCCTGTTACCTGTCCCGAGCCTACAGACTTAACTGTAAATGAGGACGGCGTACTTTCTTGGACTGCCGGTGGATCTGAAACCCAATGGGAAGTTTATATCCAGCCAATCGGCAATGGTACTTTACCACAATCGGGTATAGTGGTAGATGCTTCTTCATACGCTCCTGTGTCGGGAGATTTCGACTCGCTAACAGATGGTACTTATGAGTTCTTTGTAAGAGCGGTATGTGGCGCGGGAGACGAGAGTTTCTGGAGTGGCCCTAAGGAGTTTGTAAGAAATGACTCGTCTGAAAATGCAATTATCCTTCCTGTAAACGTAGGCGAGATATGCGAAGAATCGGCAGCAAAAGCTTCTTTTTACGGAGCTACGGTTTCATCTGAACCTATGACATGCTCCGGAAATAATAACGGGGATATATGGTATGAGTTTGAAGCAACCGCTACAGCCCATATTATAGAACTAACCGATTTTTCAGGAGATTACTATGCAAGTTCAGGTAATCCTCCTCATCCAAGTGTAACCTTAACTTTATATCATGTTAATGGTACTGCGCTGGAAGAAATGTCATGTTCATACAACAATGCTCTTGTGGCGGCATACTCTACTGCAACTGTAGTGGGAGATACCTATAAGCTAAGATTAACGCTTAATACAGGTGCACCGGACAGGTATACTTTTGGAGTATGTGTTAAAACACCAAATGATCTTTGTGCCATAAACTCTGTTAACGGTAGTTTTGAAAGCCCTATCGCGGTAACCGGATTCCTTAATAACTTCTTCAGGCAGGAAGTGGTTCCGGGATGGAAATACAACATGCCGGACTGGGATTCTGTACTGTTTATTGATGCTTTAAATGCCGAAGGAATAGAAGCAATAGACGGAGGGCAGGTGATACAGGTACTTACGCAAAATGATCCATATGACCCTGCTGACTTAGTAAACATTCAGGGGCTTTATCAGGATTTTGACAGTTCTGAAATTACACAGTACAACTATAGTTTTGCAATAGCTACCCGAGGATCGGCTACAACAATACAGCTATATGCAGGACCGCCACAAGGCCCGTTTGTTCTTCTTGAAGAAGTTCCGAGCTTAACAGCATGGCAGATAGTGGAAAATACTTATGATGTTCCTGCCGGGCAGGGTATTACAAGGTTTATTTTCAGGTCTAAGGATAATGGTATAGGCAACCTGCTTGATGCTATAAGTATAACTGCGAATAACGAGATTATAACAGAACCACTTGTACTTGACTGTACAGAAGACTCAATGCAGCTTGAGGCAAGAGGTGTAGGTATGTGGAGTGCAGACGAAAATAACCCTACAGAAGTTGTGTTTACAGATGTCGCAAGCAGTACTACTACAGTAAGCGGGCTTATGGCATCGGGTGATTATACATTTTACTGGAATACCCGTTACTGTGAAAACAGTGTAGTAATTACAAATGTGGCGGTTGATGATGTTCCTGAAGTGACTACTCCTGTAGAATACTGTGAAGGTGCCGTGGCAGAACCATTAACGGCTCCGGCTTTGGCAGATCATACATTAGCTTGGTATACTGAGCCAGCGGGGGGGACTGCCCTAACCGAAGCTCCTACACCTTTAACAGCGACTGCAGGTACTACATCATATTATGTAGCTTATGTAAATGCTGATGGTTGTGAAGGTCAGAGAGCGCAGCTTGATGTAATAGTGAATGAGGCAATTGTTCCTGAGGTTAGCTTTGCTTACGATTCGGATACCTATTGTATAGCCGAAGCTAACCCGGTAATAACTCCTGCTGCCGATTTTACAACCGGAGGTATTTTTACAGCTACGCCTGCAGGCCTGGCAATAGATACTGCAACGGGAGAAATTGACATGGCTTCGAGTGCAGCAGGTACTTATGATATCACTTATACAGTAGAAGCAGAAGGCTGTAACCCTGAAGGCACTACTACTGTAACAATAACAATAAATCCTTTGGTAACTCCTGTTACAGGTTTTACTTATGGAGAGTCATACTGTATTGCTGATACCACTAATCCGCTGCCGGCCACAGAGGCAGGATTCTATACAGGAGGTGAATTTACTGCCGATGCAGTGCTTGCAATAGATGCAGCTACCGGGGAAATAGACCTTGCAAATACAACAGCAGGCACTTATGATATTACTTACACGGTAGCGGCAGGTGACTGTCTTGAGGAAGGCAGTACAACATTTACTGTAACAATAAATGATCTGACAGCAGCAGTTGTAGAATTTAGTTACGACAGCCCATCATGTATTAACTCCGGTGATGAGCTTATCCCGTCTATAGCAGAAGGGTTTACCTTTGGCGGATCTTTTAGCTCCACTACACTTACAGTTGATGCTGAAACAGGTATAATAGACCTTAGTACGGCAACAGCAGGCAGTCATGAAATTGTATATACAATAGGTATAGATGTGTTAACCTGTACAAATGCAGGAACTTTCACAGCAACAGTAGAACTGGCTGAAGGCATAACTCCTGTAACAGAATTTAGCTATGAGAGTGTGTATTGCCATGATACAGTAAATGCTTTACCGCAAACAGCGCCTGATTTTACAGGAGGCGGTACATTTACTGCCGGGACAGGGCTGGTAATTAACCCGGCCACCGGAGAGATAGATGTTATGAGCAGCATAACGGGCACGTATGAAGTAACCTATACAGTTGAAGCAAATGCTGAAACTTGTAACACAGGGGGTTCTTATACAACCGAAGTATCTGTTGTTGGAGATTTAAGTATTGAGATTTCTCAGGATTGCCGAGGCAACAATACCTGGCTGATTGCATCTCCGGTAAACGGATCTTTTGAAGATGCAGTTATAACATATACATGGGAGGATGCAAATGGAATGAATGTAGGGAACGACAGCCCTGAGTTTAATGCGTCAGAATATTATGCTTCAAATACAGGCTCTGAACTGCCTCTTAACTTTACTGTTACAGTAACTGCAGGATTATGTTCATCTGAGGAAGGCTATACAATAGAATCTATGATGTGCCAGATACCACGTGGTATATCTCCAAACGGTGATGGAGACAATGACCGCTTTGACCTGACAGACTTAGGAGTAACTGAAATCACGATCTTCAACCGCTATGGTAAGAAGGTATATGGCCGCAATGGTGGTTATACTGACCAGTGGTACGGACAGGATACTGATAACAGGGAACTGCCGGACGGTACTTACTTCTACAGTATCACTAAGTCAAACGGCGAGTCTGCCACCGGATGGGTTTATATAAGCAGGGAGTATTAATATAAACCTTATGAAAGCACCGGCTGCTGGCAGCAGTGGCCGGGTTTCATTTAATTTTCACACCAGTACATTATGAAAAAACTATATATAACTGCTGCTTTTGTCTTTGCACTGGCATTTAATGCACATGCGCAGCAGGATCCCCATTATACACAGTATATGTATAATATGAATGTTGTAAACCCTGCTTATGCAGGCTCAAAAGAAAGCTTATCTGCCGGCCTGCTTTATAGGGCTCAATGGGTAGATATAGAAGGCGCCCCAAAAACAGGGACACTTTCTGTGCACAGTCCGGTAGGAAAAAATGTAGGGCTTGGCCTCTCTGCAATTAATGATAAAATAGGCCCTGTAGAGGAAACAAATGTATATGGCGATTTTTCTTATACGCTTAATTTAGGAGGAGAGCATAAACTTGCATTGGGAATTAAAACAGGATTAACTTTTCATAAAGTAGGCCTGTTTACAGATATTGGCAATGGTTATGTGCCTACTTCATCGGATGTAGCTTTCAGGGAAAACAGCAGCAATACCTACTTTAATATCGGTACCGGATTATTTTATTATACAGATAATTATTATGTGGCTTTTTCTGTTCCAAATATGCTTAAAACAAAACATCTTGACATAAATGA
>CAMPIZ010000026.1 GCA_946886675.1 uncultured Flavobacterium sp. | reverse complement strand
GCCTTTCACAATTAATAAATACTAACTGCGTTACTACTTTACACCAAACTATTACTAAACATGGATTTTACAAAATTTCTAGATGTATTGTTTGCCATTCTTCCGGCCTTAATTGTAGGACTTGTTGCCTACTATTTTTTTAATATGTTTACTAAAAATGAAGAAGGCCGCCGCCGCTACCTTATACATAAGGAAGGGCAAAAAAATGCTATGCCATTAAGACTGCAGGCTTATGAAAGGCTTGTGCTTTTTCTTGAGAGGATTAACCCTTCCAGGCTGCTGATAAGGATTGCCCCTCAGTCTTCAGACAAGCTTGATTATGAGGAGTATGTAATTGCACAAATTGAGCAGGAATATGAGCACAACCTTACGCAGCAAATATATATCTCCGCAGAAAGCTGGGATATTATAACGACCGCAAAAAATGCTACTATCCAAATGATTCGTAAAGCCAACATGAGCGATAAGGTAGACAGCGCAAATAAATTAAGGGAAGTTATACTTACCGATCTTTTTGATAAACAAAGCCCCAGCAGTGTTGCCGTGGCCTACCTTAAAAATGAGGTCTCAGAAATGTGGCAGTAATACAAATAATATTTTATAAAGGCATCCTGTTCGGGATGCCTTTGTTTTTAATACATTTGCATAAAGTTCTGATTAACGCAGATTAATACGGAACCGTGTGCAAATCACGGGCTGTCGCGCAACTGTAAAGTACACTAAGTTTTTTTATCTGTTTAACCACTGTTTGTACGGGAAGGAAGATAAAATGTACAAGCCAGGAGACCTGCCTTTAAATAATGACTATATGCTTTCGCGGTTAAAGCAATGTCGGCACTATATTCTTTCTAAAAAAAGAAGGATTATTATGCTCTCACGCTACTCCGTAAAGTATATTAAATTCTGAAAAGTGACGGAGAATAAACAAAAAGCCTATTTTAACTGGAGTAGCGGAAAAGACAGCGCACTGGCATTATATTATACACTACAGGACAAAAATTACAGTATCGGCTACCTCCTTACCTCTATAAATACTCATTATAATCGCGTGAGTATGCATGGCCTGCGCAAGGAGCTTCTGTTAAAGCAAATTGAAGCTATTGGAATTCCCGGCAATCTTATAGAACTCCCTGAACAACCTACAAATCAGGAATATGAATCCATAATGAAAAGTAAAGTGCAGGAACTGCTTAATGAAGGATATACAACCACTGTTTTTGGAGACATATTTCTGGAAGACTTAAAGGCCTATCGTGAAAAGCAACTCGAACCTTATGGTATTCAGGCAGTCTTCCCTCTATGGAAAAAAGACACAAAAGAATTACTAACCAAGTTTATCGAGTTAGGTTTTAAAACCATAATAGTTTGTGTAAATAGTGATAAATTAGACCAGTCTTTTGCAGGTCGCATTATAGACCATGACTTTATAAACAGCCTGCCTGATGATGTTGATTCTTGTGGTGAAAATGGGGAATTTCACACATTTTGCTTTGATGGGCCTTATTTTAAAAATCCTGTCCCTTTTACAATTGGTGAAACTATTTACAGTGAATATAATAATAACGGTATAAAAACCGGCTATTGGTTTTGCGACTTACTACCATAAATATAAATATTACTTATAATGACAACCGAAGAAAAAATAAAACAATCAGAAACAAGGATATTTAAAGCCGTTTTTCCTAATACCACAAACCATTATGATACTCTCTTTGGAGGAACAGCCATGCACCTTATGGATGAAGTGGCTTTTATTGCCGCAACTCGGTTTAGCCGCCAGCGTATGGTAACCGTTAGCAGCGACCGTATTGATTTTAAAAAACCAATACCTGCAGGAACAATTGTAGAACTCATAGGTAAAGTAACTTATGTAGGTACTACCAGCCTTAAAGTGCGGGTTGAAATATATGTGGAGCAAATGTATGAGAACACCAGAGAAAAAGCCGTAACCGGAGAGTTTACTTTTGTAGCTATAGACGAAAACAAAGTACCCATAAAAATAGTTTAGTAAAAGGCATCCGTTTTTGGATGCCTTTTTTGATTATGTTTGTTGCATAATAATTTAAGCCATGAAAAGTACCTTTACAGCCTTTTTACTTCTATTGAGTATGAATTTTGCTTTTGGGCAGAAAATTTACCACAATAAGGGCTTTGGCCTTAGTATAGAAATACCACAAACGTGGTGGGAAGATAACCGCAACGGATTTCCTGCTCACATAGAGCTTAGCGGCAGTGAAAGGAATAAAATACTGGACGATAGCCGTTCTGTTTTTCTTACTTTGTTTTATGACAGGGAAACTATAAAGGAAGGCGGTAATTACATTCCTAAAATGCAGTTTAATGTAGCTGCAAACTCAGAAAAAGATATTAAAAAGCTTCTGAAAGCAACAAAACTAAACGCAGAAAGCCTTAAAAAATACCAGCCTGAATTTAAACTGTTGCAGAAACCAAAACAAATTGAAATTTCAGGAATTAAAAGTGTATACTACATAGCCACTTATTCTATGATGGTAAATGGTAAGAACACAACAATACGCAGTTATACTTATATAATTCCAGTAAGGAATTATGTTTTTCATCTTAATTTTACTGATGAGATAAACGGCAAAGACCGTTCGAAGGAATTTGAAGAAGCCGTGAAAACAATAAAGATTGGTTAAATAAAAACAAGATTACTCTGCCAGTAACTGTTCAAGCCTTTTTCTTTCGTTATCTTTCAGCTTTGATAAGATACCTGTAAAAGCTTCTCTGTAACCTTCTTTTTTAAGTAGGGCCCTTATATTATCACGTCCAAACTTGGCAAACTGCCATTTGTGATGCTGTGTAGCACGGGCAAGATTAACTAAAACTATGTCATCCTGTTTTCCTATATAAAGTAAATTAGTTAATGCGTTCTGGCGGATGCTGCTCTCATACTCAGGCGAGGCATACTCCTTAAGTTCGGCGTAATATTTTTCTTTTTGTCCGGGCCTGTAATCTTTGGCAGTATATGCCAATGTAAGCCAGAGTATCCTTAGGTTTTTATCGTTAAAACCTACCCAGGTGTCTGACATATCTAAAAACTCCCCTATCCTCTCCGGAAAACGGGCGCTAAGAACATTTAGGGCTATTTCCCTGGTTATATAAGATTCATCATTCATTAATGATTTATACTCTTCAAAAAACGCATCCGGTATAGTTGTTACTGTCCTTGCTATAGCCTGACGAAGCTTTAGGTCTCCACTTTCCATAGCCAGGCGTACTATTTCAGCTTTTTCATTAAATGGCTCATCTGCCAGTTGAAATAATATTTCTTCCTTTACTGGATAATATGCATCTGATTGCATTACAGCTTTATAAGCCTCCTTATTTTGTGTAAAAGGCTGTGATTGCAATGTTCCCGTTTCAAAGTATTGCTGCATAAAGCTATTTTTTGATAAAAGCTGAATGGCTTCCTGCACCTCGAACTTAGGGTTTTCCAACCAGCGCCTTTTAAACGACTCTGTATCATAATCGGATATTTTATTGATTTCGGCTAAAAAATCATCAGTATCAACATTTTTAAAGGCATACTTTTCAAGATAGGTCTTAACCGCTTTTCTAAAAGTATCATGCCCTATCCCTTCTCGTAACACGTGTAGTGCCCAGGCTCCTTTTTGATAAAAACTAAGCGAACTGGCTTTCTCATTCAGTATGGGAACCGTATCAGTTTGTGAGGCCTGCTGTAACCTCTCGGCCATTTCGTACAACTGGTAATAAAAATGGTCTTCGCCAAAAATATCTCTTTCAGCTAATAAGGCATAATATGTAGCAAAACCTTCCTGAAGCCAGTGATGCTTACCTGATTTAGCCGTAATAAGGTCGCCAAACCATTGATGTGCAAGCTCATGAGCGTTTACATTAATATAAGTACGGTCGTTAAAACCAATAGAATCGACCACAAAATCCTGAGAAAAAATAGTAGACGTCGTGTTTTCCATACCTGCATACAGAAAATCCAGCACCGGAACCTGCCTGTATATACCCCAAGGATATTTAACCCCTATTTCCTTTTCTAAAAAATCAAACATTTTTTTACTGTAACGATAAGTCGGTTCAGCTTTATTTAAATCTTCGGGCCTGTAATATAAATGTATTGGAGTTCCTGATTCTGAAATCTCAATCTTTTTATCAAATTTCCCCACAGCCAGCATTACAAGGTAACTGCTCATAGGATTTTGCATTTTGTAATGCCAGTAGATTTTTTTATCCCCAATAATAGATTGGGTGTGGCCTGATCCATTTGATAACACAGTAAATCCAGGTTCATAGCCAACAGTAATATTAAATACTACCTTCTCATTCATATCATCAAAGCTTGGCAGCCAGTGGCTGGTATATTTGCCCTGCCCTTGTGTCCATATTTGTAAATCTTCACCTTGACCTACAAAGTACAGCGTTTGTTTTGGCTGTGCTGTGTAATCAAATTCCAGTGTATTCTTCCCTTTTTTATAACCTTTATAAAGCTTTAAAGCATGGTGAGCATCAACAAAATCTACTTTTTTACCATTAATAATCACATTATTATAATCCATGTTATGCGCATCTATGATAATGGTATCAATTTTTTCAAGCACATCAAATGTGTATTTTACTTTCCCAATTACTTTCCTTTCCGAAACATCAAAACTTACATTGGCGTTAAGCGTTTTAAAGTCGGCTTTTTTATATTGCTGGGCAAGTCCCGAGAGGCTTAGTAAAAGAATGGTGAATAAAATGTAGTTTTTCATGAAAGATTAAAAAGTATTTATACAAATCTAAGGAATTGCAGAAACTTTAGTAATTTAAATTTTACCTAAAATCTTTATCTTCGTAACACAATTTTACAAGCCAAAATGAATAACCTGTTAGAGACTCCTATAGAATACCTTAAAGGCGTAGGCCCCGCCCGGGGCGAACTGCTGCGCAAGGAGTTGGGCATTCATAAATATGGCGACCTGCTTAACCTGTACCCTAACCGATATATAGATCGTACCCGTTATTACCGTATTAACGAACTGCTAAACAGCAATTCTGAAGTACAGATTGCAGGTAAAGTAATCAATATAAAAACAGTAGAGCAAAAGCGTGGCAAACGCCTTGTAGCTACTTTTACTGACAATACCGGAGAGATGGAACTGGTGTGGTTTCAGGGGCATAAATGGATACGGGAAAATATAAAGATAAATGTACCTTATGTTATTTTTGGTAAAGTCAGTTCATTCAACGGTGTGTTTAATATGGCTCACCCTGAAATGGAACTGCTTACAGAGCATGAGCAAAGTCTTCGCAGTGCCATGCAACCTATTTACCCAAGCACGGAAAAGCTAACACAGCGTGGTATTACCAACAAAGTGGTAAACAGGATAATGCAGCAACTGTTTATAGAAACACAGGCTTTATTTAAAGAAACACTTCCTATCAGTCTTTTACAGGAGCTAAAGCTTATTCCTAAAAATGCGGCGTTATTTAATATCCATTTCCCCAAGAGCCAGGAAATACTGGCTAAAGCGCAATTCCGGTTAAAATTTGAGGAGCTATTTTTTATTCAGCTGCAGCTTATCACAAAGAACCTAATACGTAAGCATAAAATTAAAGGACATGTGTTTGATAAGGTAGGTACTATATTTAACGACTTCTACCAAAACCATTTACCATTTGAGCTTACCAATGCCCAAAAACGTGTATTGAAAGAAATTAGGCACGATATGGGTCAGCCTGCCCAAATGAACCGTTTGCTTCAGGGTGATGTGGGATCTGGTAAAACCATAGTGGCTTTAATGAGTATGCTTCTTGCCTTGGATAATGGTTTTCAGGCCTGTCTTATGGCACCAACTGAGATATTAGCCAATCAGCATTTTATTGGCTTATCAGAATTATCTAAATCATTGAATATTAACATAAAAATATTAACTGGTTCAACTAAAGCTTCAGAAAGAAAAATTATTCATGAAGAGCTTGAAAATGGTTTGTTGGATATAATTATTGGCACCCATGCCCTGCTGGAAGATAAGGTGCAGTTTAAAAACCTGGGGCTTGCCATTATAGATGAGCAGCACCGTTTTGGCGTAGAGCAACGCTCTAAACTCTGGAAAAAAAATGATATACCACCACACATATTGGTAATGACAGCTACGCCTATACCGCGTACGTTAGCTATGAGCCTGTATGGCGATCTGGATATTTCGGTTATCGATGAACTTCCTCCGGGACGTAAACCTATTAAAACAGTACATCGTTATGACAGCAACCGATTAAAAGTATGGGCTTTTCTTAAGGAGGAAATAGCCAAAGGCAGACAGGTTTATATTGTGTATCCGCTGATACAGGAAAGCGAGAAAATGGATTATAAAGACCTGATGGATGGCTATGAAAGCATTTCGCGTGATTTCCCGCTGCCTCAATATAGTGTGAGCATTGTACACGGACAAATGAAACCTGCAGACAAGGACAGCGAAATGGAACGCTTTGCTAAAGGAAAAACCAATATAATGGTTGCCACTACTGTAATTGAAGTTGGTGTAAACGTTCCCAATGCCAGTGTTATGGTTATAGAAAGTGCAGAGCGTTTTGGGCTTTCACAACTACACCAGTTAAGAGGACGTGTAGGCCGTGGTGCAGAGCAAAGCTACTGTATTATGATGACCGGCCATAAGCTAAGTAATGACAGCAAAATACGTATGGAAACCATGGTTGGCACCAATGATGGGTTTGAAATTGCTGAAGTTGATCTAAAACTTCGCGGCCCGGGTGACATTATGGGTACACAGCAAAGCGGTGTATTAAACCTTCAAATAGCCGACTTGGTTAAAGACCGTGATATCTTGCAGATGGCAAGGCATTTTGCTATAAAACTTCTTAAGGAAGATCCTAATCTTAATAAACCTGAACATACCGCCTTAAGACAGGCTTTTATTGAAATGACCAAGCAAAAAAATATCTGGAACTACATATCGTAATACAGTTCTTAAGAAGTACTAAAATGTTGAAAGCGTTTGTTATTTTTCGTTTCTTTGTGAAAACCCATCAGTAAATGATACAAGCTAAAAGTATTCATAAAAATTATGACAAACTCCATGTTTTAAAAGGAGTTGACCTGCATATAAAAAAAGGTGAAATAGTTTCGATAGTTGGTGCGTCGGGTGCTGGCAAAACAACCCTGCTGCAAATATTAGGCACTCTGGATAAGCCCACAGCCGATAATACTACCTCTTTAATTATAAACGGAGAGAATGTATTAAACATGAAGGACAAAGCACTGTCTAAATTCCGTAACCTTAAGCTTGGTTTTATTTTTCAGTTTCATCAATTGCTTCCGGAATTTACAGCATTGGAAAATGTATGTATCCCAGCCTTTATTGCCGGAAAACCAAAAGCAGAAACTGAGACCGAAGCAAAACGTTTACTGGAATACCTAGGGCTTTCACACAGAATAAATCACAAACCCGGAGAGCTTTCCGGTGGTGAGCAGCAGCGTGTTGCTGTAGCCAGAGCGCTTATTAATAAACCTGCGGTTATTTTTGCCGATGAGCCATCGGGCAACCTTGATACCCATTCTGCTGAAAATCTGCACAAGCTTTTCTTTCAATTAAGGGAGGAAATGGGTCAAACCTTTGTTATTGTTACACATAATGAAGAACTCGCCAGTATGGCCGACAGAAAACTTGTAATGAGTGACGGTCAGATAATTTCGGGAACATAACCACTGAGAAGGAATTTTTAATGACAGAGAAATTGAATGGAGAGGAACTGAAAGCGTTTCTTGATGAAAAAGTTGTTCTTTACAATAATCAGAATTTTATTGAAACAGATCCTGTACAGATCCCGCATCTTTTTACCCAAAAAGAAGATATTGAAATAGCCGGATTTCTTGCAGCAACCATTGCATGGGGCAACAGGAAAACGATAATAAACAATGCACGCCGCATGATGTATCTTATGGGTAACAGTCCGTATGATTTTGTAATGAGTCATAATAATGCACAGCTTGAAAGGCTGGAGAGCTTTGTACACCGCACTTTTAACGGGGTTGATTTTGTAACTTTTATAAAATCCTTAAAAAACATTTACGCAAAGCATAACGGACTTGAAGCTGTATTTATAAAAAATAATTCACAAAAAAGATTGCAGGAAAGCATCAGCGAATTCAAAAAGGTATTTTTTGAGGTTGAGCATCAAAACCGCACACATAAGCATATATCCGATCCGCTAAAAGGTTCTGCTGCAAAAAGAATAAACATGTACCTGAGATGGATGGTTAGAAATGATAATGCCGGTGTCGATTTAGGAATATGGAAAACCATATCACCGTCTCTCCTGTCCTGCCCGCTTGATGTACATTCAGGTAATGTAGCACGTAAGCTCGGGCTGCTTAATCGCAGGCAAAATGATGCAAAAGCTTTGCATGAATTAGACACAGAGCTCAGAAAGCTTGACATCGTGGACCCGGTTAAATATGATTTTGCCCTTTTTGGATTGGGGGTATTTGAAGGATTCTAGGCCTTTTTATTCTTCTTTAGGAGATACTTCTTTACAAACAAATAAATTAGAGCAGCAATTAATAACCCAAACAGTATATTAAAAACCTGCCAGGCAAATATCCAAAAGAAAAACCTTCTCCAAAAAATTCCATAGTTAATTATATTTTATCGTAATACATTGCTTTTACTATACCATCAGACAACCCTATCTTAGGGACATATATATTGCGTGCACCGCTCCATTTCATGGCATTAAGATAAATCCTTGTAGCATATATAATAACATCTGCGCGGTCTGGATTTAGTCCAAGTTCGGAAATACGCTGTTCATATGTAAGTCCGTTTAAAAACTGGTATTGTGAATTTACATAAAAATAAGATAAAGGCAAATCCTGCTTTTTACCGGACAGTTTAAACAGCTTATTAATATTACCGCCTGAACCTATAAGCGTGACATTCTCATAAGGTTCGGTAACCTTTTTAATCCATTTTTCTATTTCTACCCATACCAAATCGTTTACCATATTGTTTAAAAGGCGTACTGTACCATTTTTAAACGACTTTGAAGCAACAATTTTTCCGTTATCAAATAATGAAAACTCTGTACTCCCACCGCCTACGTCCACAAACAAATAGGTCTGGTCAGGTTTTATAAAGGTATGCAGGTCAGTGGCAGCAATTATGGCTGCCTCTTTTTTACCGTCTATTATATCAATTTTAATCCCTGCCTGTTCTTCAATAAGATCTGCAATATCATTACCATTAAAAGCTTCCCGCATTGCAGATGTTGCGCAGGCCATGTATTTTTCCACCTTGTGTACTTTCATCAAAAGCTTGTAGGCCTTCATGGCGTCGATCATCCGCTCAATATTCTCCTCAGAAATCTCTCCTACAGTAAATGCATCCTGCCCTAAGCGGATAGGTACACGTACTAATGAGCTTTTATTAAATTGTGCAGGTTTGCCTTCCTGCTCAACGATGTTAGATACTAAAAGCCTCATGGCGTTAGAACCTATATCGATAGCAGCATATTTTTTAATATTAATCATTCTTATCAAATACTAAAGCTAAACCGCTTTAGATTCTGTGTTATAATTGTTCGTAAATAACTTCCAGTTGGTTCCTGTAATAATTATATGTTTCCAGCTGTGCCCTGAAAACTTTTTCATGCGGCCGTTTCCTGTATTTATTCTCAAGCGTCTCAGAGTGCAGCCTGGCTTTTACATTGCCTTTCCATCCTATCTCAAAAGTATCTATAAGCTCATTTTTAATACTCTCATCATAAATTGGACAGGTAACCTCTACTCTTTCGTCAAGATTACGCGTCATAAAATCAGCCGAGGATATAAACACTTCCGGGTCTCCGCAGTTCCCAAATATATAAACCCTTGAGTGTTCAAGATAATTATCTACTATACTTATAGCTTCTATATTTTCGCTCATTCCTTCAACTCCAGGTATAAGGCAGCATATACCTCTTATTATAAGCTGGATTTTTACTCCTTCCCTGCTTGCTTCATACAGCTTATCGATCATTTTATAATCGGTAAGGCTGTTCATTTTCAATTTTATAAAAGCATCTTTACCGGCAATAGCATTTAATATCTCTCTGTCTATCAGTTTATAAAATTTAGAGCGGGTATAGTGTGGCGATACAAACAGGTGCTTATAACGGTGTATGCGGTAATTTACATCAAAAAAGTCGAATATTTTATTTACATCTTTTAATATTTGCTGATGGCAGGTAAAGAGTGTTACATCGGTATAAACCTTTGCCGTAGATTCATTAAAATTACCTGTGGATATAACCCCGTAACGCTTAAGCTTCCCTTTTTCTATTCGTTCTACCAAACAGATTTTGCTGTGTACTTTAAGGCCCTTAACGCCAAAAATAAGCGTAACGCCTTCCCTTTGCATCTGCTCTGCATAATATATATTACTGGCCTCATCAAAACGTGCCTGCAGTTCTATTTGCACTATAACTTTCTTTCCGTTTTTTGCTGCATTTATAAGGGAACTTACAATTTGCGAGTTTTTTGCCAGTCTATATAATGTAATTTTTATTGAAACTACCTTTGGATCCAAAGCAGCTTCTCTTAAAAACTTAATAACATAGGCAAAAGACTGGTATGGAGCATTAAGAAGATAGTCCTTTTTCTTAATCTCCTCCAGTATACTTCCCTCAAGGCTAAGACCCGAAATTGGCAATGGTGTATTTTGCTTATAGAGCAAATCGAACCGTCCAAGGTTAGGGAAATTCATATAGTCCTTACGGTTATGGTATCGTCCACCGGGTATAATACTATCGGCAGCATCAATATCCATACGGTTAAGGAAAAAATTAA
The DNA here is from genome assembly GCA_946886675.1 of uncultured Flavobacterium sp. The sequence goes on along the minus strand of CAMPIZ010000026.1, from coordinate 376 downwards.
GTGTATCATTTTCAATAGACTGATCGTAAACAAAACGCACAGGCTCCCCAATCCTTCTTTCCATTACACCTTTGGATATTTTTTCCATAAGGCTTTTGCTTTGGTCGCTATCTATATCGAGCTCAGCATCACGAGTAATTTTAATCATGTGTGCAGATATGCTTTCATAATTAAATATATTGAATATACGATGCAGGTTATAACGTATAACATCGTCCAGAAGGATTACATACTGCTTATCATTAACAGAGGGTAATACCACAAACCTGTTAAGTGTTTTGGGCATCTCTATTACGGCATAGCGTATCTCGTGTGTAAGGTTTTCTATAGTAGCTTGCTCACCTTTTTTTTGCTTAGGTTTTAGTACAAGCTTAAC
>CAMPIZ010000025.1 GCA_946886675.1 uncultured Flavobacterium sp. | reverse complement strand
TTCTTTGTGTTTTTTTCTTTCTTTGCACAAACAGCCGCATTATAAAGATCAATCCCAAATTCTATTCCTGTGGAAGTAAAGGCTTCATTGTAGTGTTTTAGAGCTTCATCATACTTGATTTTTGTAATGCACAGTTCGGCATCATTAATACTATTGTTGTATTGTCTTCCGGCAGAATCCTGAGCGTTCATGATGTTTGCCAATAAAAAAGCTATAATGTAAAATATGCATGTAAGGTGTTTCATAACAAATTTTTTAATGTTGTTATTAGAAACGGAGACTTTATAAAAAATATGCGGATTTTTTTTACAAAAATTATTTGGCAAGCATTCTTTTTATTTCATTTAGCTTCATTAGAGCCTCAACCGGAGTAAGCGTATTAATGTCCAGATTGATTATTTCTTCCTTAATTTCTTCAAGTAACGGATCGTCGAGATTAAAAAAGCTTAACTGCATTTCATCTTTAGCAGCCCTAATGTTTGACAATGCTTCGCCGGAATGATCTTTCTCCAGCTTTTTGAGGAGCTTCTGTGCCTTTTGTATAACTGTTTGCGGCATGCCCGCCATTTTGGCTACATGAATACCAAAACTGTGTGCACTCCCACCTTTTACAAGCTTACGTATAAACAGCACATTATCCTTAAGCTCCTTTACCGATACATTAAAGTTCTGGATACGTTCAAAAATATCCTGCATCTCGTTAAGCTCATGATAGTGTGTCGCAAAAAGTGTTTTAGGCTGCGCCGGATGCTCGTGCAAAAATTCGGCTATGGCCCAGGCGATAGAAATACCGTCATAAGTACTTGTACCCCTTCCTATTTCGTCAAGCAAGATAAGGCTTCGGTCTGATAAATTATTAAGGATGGAAGCCGTTTCGTTCATCTCTACCATAAAGGTAGATTCACCCATGGAAATATTATCGGAAGCCCCTACCCTGGTAAATATTTTATCTACTACCCCCAGGCGGGCACTTTCGGCGGGCACAAAACTACCCATTTGCGCCAGCAGCACTATAAGGGCCGTTTGCCTCAATATAGCCGATTTACCCGACATGTTAGGACCGGTAATCATAATTATCTGCTGTAATTCCCTGTCAAGATAAACATCGTTAGTTATGTAAGGCGTGCCTACCGGCAGCTGCTTCTCTATAACCGGATGGCGGCCTTCTTTAATATCCAGCTCAAAACTGTCATCTATCTGCGGGCATACATATTTATTTTCCAGTGCAAGCTGCGTAAACGAAGTCAGACAATCCATTTGTGCCACTAAGGCTGCATTAAGCTGTACAGGTTTAATATAAGTAGCTATCCATACTACGAGCTGTTCAAAAAGCTGCGTTTCCAACTGGTGTATCTTCTCTTCGGCACCCAGTATCTTAGCTTCATATTCCTTAAGCTCTTCAGTTATATAGCGCTCAGCATTCACCAGTGTCTGCTTCCTTATCCATTCTGCAGGCACTTTATCCCTGTGCGTGTTTCTTACTTCAATGTAGTAACCAAAAACATTATTAAAAGATATTTTAAGCGATGTTATCCCTGTGCGTTCTGATTCTCTTTTTTCTATAGCCTCCAGAAACTCCTTGCCGGAATACGATATACTTCTCAATTCATCCAACTCCGGGTGTACACCATTGGCAATAGCATTACCCTTGTTAATAGAAACAGGTGCTTCAGGATGCACTGTTGTCTTTATTTTCTCCCTAAGCAGGTCACAACTGTGGAGGCTGTCGCCAATGGCCTTAAGGGCTTCGTTATCGCTTTTTAGTGCCAGTTCTTTTATAGGTACTATAGCATCCAGTGAGTCTTTAAGATAAATAACCTCGCGCGGTGATACTTTTCCTGCAGCAATTTTTGAGATCAGCCTTTCAAGGTCGGATATCTGCTTAATCTGCTGCTGAATTTTACCTAGTACATCCTTATTTGCAGCAAGGTAACTCACCACATCATGGCGTGAGCGTATTTTGTTTGCATCTTTAAGAGGTAGTGCCAGCCAGCGTTTAAGCAGCCTTCCCCCCATCGGCGATAGCGTCCTGTCTATAACATCAAGCAGGGTAACCGCATTAGGGTTGGTACTGTTATAAAGCTCAAGGTTACGTATGGTAAAACGGTCCATCCATACATAGGCATCCTCTGCTATACGCTGAATAGATGTTATATGCTGTACTTTGTTATGCTGTGTTTCCGAAAGATAATATAACACCGCTCCGGACGCTATAATACCTTCATTCAACTCTTCTATACCAAAACCCTTAAGGGAATTGGTACCAAAGTGTGAGGTAAGGCTTTCAAATGCATAGTCATCTTTATAAACCCAGTCCTCGAGAAAGAAGGTATGATAATCTTCTCCAAAAGCCGCTTTGAAAGCTGCTTTTTCCTGTTTGGGCACAAGCACCTCACTCGGACTAAAATTTTGCAGCAGCTTATCTATATATTCCTCATTACCCTGTGCGGTAAGAAACTCTCCTGTAGAAACATCCAGAAAAGAAATACCCAGTGTTTTCTTTCCGAAGTGAACAGAGGCAAGAAAGTTATTTGACTTTGCACTTAATACCTCATCATTCATAGAGACTCCAGGAGTAACAAGTTCGGTAACTCCACGCTTTACAATGGTTTTGGTCATTTTAGGGTCTTCCAGCTGATCGCATATGGCAACGCGAAGACCGGCCTTAACCAGTTTTGGCAGATAAGTATTAAGCGAATGATGCGGAAACCCGGCAAGTGCTGTTTCGGTTTCACTCCCGTTACCCCTTTTTGTAAGTACTATGCCTAAAATTCCCGCAGCCCTTATGGCATCTTCACCAAAGGTCTCATAAAAGTCACCCACACGAAACAACAGGCAGGCATCAGGATATTTTGCCTTGATGCTGTTATACTGCTTCATTAAAGGGGTTTCTTTAGGTGCTTTTTCTTTGGTTGCCAATGGGATATAATTTAAGATTAACTTAAGTGGCGAATTTAATCAAATTCCTAAAAATAAATACCACACTGTTGGTAAATGGTGGATAACTATTGTGCCATATTATGCTTACTTTTGCAGAACGAATTTTAATCCGAAAAAATGAGGAAACTGGCTAACAGCGAACTGGAAAGAAAAAGTGTTGACGATTTTAAAAAAGCAGAAAAAACTCCTGTTATACTGATACTGGACGACATAAGGAGCCTGCACAACATTGGCTCTGTTTTTCGTACCGCTGATGCTTTCCTGATAGAAAAAATATACCTGTGCGGCATTACCGCTACCCCTCCTAACAAAGAGATACATAAAACTGCCCTTGGTGCTACCGATACTGTGGAATGGGAATATCAAAAAAATGTACTTGATGTGATTACAGGGCTAAAAAAAGAAGGCATATCCTTATGGGCTGTAGAGCAGGTTGAGAACGCTGTGCTCCTAAATGATTTCAAGCCTGTAAATGGTAAAAAACATGCTTTGGTTTTTGGTAATGAAGTTAAGGGTGTTTCACAGGATGCCATTAAATTATGTGACGGAACTATAGAAATCCCGCAGCTGGGAACTAAACATTCCCTCAACATTTCGGTAAGTGCAGGCATAGTTGTATGGGATATCTTTCAAAAACTACAACATTAAGAGCGACCTTTCATTTATTTTTTACTTTTACGGGATGAAGTGTTATAAAATTGCATATTTATTCCTTTCGCTGTTGTGTACCACCTATACATCAGTTGCACAGGACAACCCTCCTGTATTAACAGCACAGGGTAACCAAATATACTGCCCCGGCACACCTGTTAACATAGTGACATCATTTAATATTACCGATGTTGATGATACAGAAACCAATGCAGTTTATATACAAATATCTTCAGGATATGTAAACGGGCAGGATATATTAACACTCAGCACAACTATAGTTAACGTTACCAGCAACTGGAATGCTGCTACAGGTAAGCTTACCATACAGGGCGTAGGCGGACAAAGTGTATCTTATGAAGACCTGATTACTGCTGTAGAAAACGTAACCTACAACAGTACAGCTACCAACCCAAGCGGCACACGTACTTTTTCCATAACTGTAGGCCAGGCAAACTACCTCCCTTCAAACGGACATTATTATCAATATATACCTGATGTTGGCATCTCCTGGACCGAAGCTGAAACCGCGGCAGAAGCCAATACCTATTACGGACTGCAGGGTTATCTTGCCACAGTAACCTCTCAGGATGAGGCACAGCTGGTGGGAGAACAAGCCACAGGTACCGGATGGATAGGCGGCAATGACGCACAGACAGAAGGTGTATGGCGATGGGTTACAGGCCCGGAAGCAGGCACTATCTTCTGGAATGGGGCAGTTAATGGCTCAACACCCAATTTTGCTTTTTGGAATACAGGCGAGCCAAATGATCTTAATGGCGAAGACTATGCACATATAACAGCACCGGGAGTAGGTATTCCGGGGTCCTGGAACGACCTGCCCGTAAACGGCAGCGGTAATCCTTATGTACCACAGGGCTATATTGTGGAGTATGGTGACATGCCCGGCGATCCTGTTTTACAGATATCTGCCAGCACAAGCATCTCAATACCAAAAATAACAGCTACAACACCCGCTTCACGCTGTGGCGAAGGTTCTGTAACTTTACAGGCTACTGCCGAAAACGGAACCGTTTATTGGTATGATTCAGCAACAGGAGGTACACCGCTTGCTACAGGATCAAACTTTATTACGCCTTCTATATCAGAAACTACAACCTACTATGCCTCTGCTTTTGATGCTTCCTGCACAACAGCTGTACGCACTGCCGTAACAGCAACTGTAAATGAGATTCCTACATTAACTATACTACCACCTGAACCCGTTTGTGGCGGCGGTACAACAACACTTGAAGCTGTAGCATCTTCGGGCACCGTACAGTGGTATACAACCCCAATCGGTGGAACTCCTTTTGCAACAGGAAATAGTATTACAACCCCGGTTTTAAACAGCAATACTACTTTTTATGCAGAAGCAGTAAGTAACAGCTGTGGTTCTACAGAGCGGGTGGAAATAATAGTATTAGTGGATGAAGTGCCTGTAACAGGGCCTGACGAACAGATTGTGTTTTGCAGAGGAGACAGCGCTGAACTTAATGCAGAAGTCACAAATGTAACATATCTTTGGTCTACAGGACAAACCACTCCTTCCATAACCGTATATCAAACCGGCATTTATACTGTAGAAGTAACGAACGCGGCAGGCTGCAACACCATACGCACCTTCAGTGTTACTAGGCTGGAGCCACCAAGCATTGCTGCTGTGGGCCAACATTCTGGCACAGCAACAGTAATAATGGAAGAAAACGGCCCGGAAACTTATGAATATTCCCTGGACGGAATAAATTACCAAAGTTCACCCACATTTATAAACCTTCAGGCAGGACAATATACTGCCTATGCAAGATCACTTACCGGATGTGGCACAGGTTTTAAAAACTTTACTGTACTGCTAGTGCCAAAATTCTTTACCCCAAATGATGATGCCTATAACGATGTGTTTACAATAGCAGGCATGTCTGCCTATCCTGAAGCAAGCGTACTGATATTTGACAGGTATGGAAAACTGCTTGTACAGCTAAACAGCAGGAAAAGGTCGTGGGATGGTATCTATAATGGCAGCAGAATGCCCGCAGCCGATTATTGGTACATAATAAAACTTACGCCCGATTCTCAAGAAATTAAAGGTCACTTTAGCCTGGTAAGGTGATTAAACCCCTGCAATAGTATTCAGTATTTTTAAATAATCCTGCTGGCTGTTTACAAAATCAAGGCCTTCCGCATCAATCAGTAAAAATTTAAGGCCGGGCTGTGATTTTATATACTCAAGATAACCATGATTTATCTTTTCAAGGTATTCAGCCTCTATACCCTGCTCATAAGATCGTGCCCTGTTTTTTATCTGCTGCAGTAATGTTTCAGTATTCTGATGAAGATAAACATACAGGTCTGGCTTTGGTGTTTCACGGTTTATAATTTCGAACAGTTTGTGGTAAAGCCTGTATTCATCTTCCGTAAGGGTAACTTTTGCAAAAATGAGCGATTTAAAGATATGATAATCGGCCACTACAAAATCGCTGAAAAGGTCCAATTGGGAAAGATCGTCAGAAAGCTGCTGATGCCTGTCGGCAAGAAAAGACATTTCGAGCGGAAAGGCATAACGTTTAGGATCGCTGTAAAACTTCGGTAGAAAAGGATTGTCGGCAAACCTTTCTAAAATAAGCTTTGCTTTAAAATCTTCTGCAATTTTGCCTGCTAATGTCGTCTTTCCTGCCCCTATATTTCCCTCAACTGCCAGATAATTGAATTTTGAAAAATCAAAATTGTCCAATGGATTTTCTAATTCAGATACTTTTACACAGCTGCTCTCATCAGGAGATTCATTAATCAGCATATCAATATCCTTTTTCAGTACAGGGTGCTTCCAGCCAGGCATAATATCCCGCAGCGGGTGCATCACAAAATTACGCTCATGCATACGCGCGTGCGGCACTATAAGTTCCGGCAGGTTTATTATGTCATTATTAAAAGCTATTATATCGACATCTATAGAACGGGCTGCATAGCCTCTTTGACCATTCCTTATTCTTCCTGCACTAAGCTCTGCCTCCAGTATTTCAGTTAAAAGCCTGTTTACGCTTTTGCAGGTATGTACCAAAACAGTACAGTTATAAAAATCATCACTTTTAAAACCCCAGGATGGTGTTTCATATAAGCCCGAAACTACTATAACAGTTGCTATATTTTCATGAATATAATTTATGCAGGACTGAATATTTTTCAGCCTGTTGCCTTGGTTACTGCCAAGTGATAATATGGCACTGTTCTGAATTTTCATAGGCTGCAAAGTAACTAAAACATTTAATAAGGTTTAAAACTATTAGCGCTGTGTTAATAAATTTATACCCCTGTTTTGATGTTTTATAAAAATTCTATCTTTATCATCTGTAACACTTAGGGGGATTATCCTACTTATAGTGCAGAAAATAAAATTACACCGATATGCAATTCTTAAAAAATGTACTGGCCACAATTGTAGGCTTATTTTTATTCTGTTTTTTATCCTTTTTCTTTATTGTGCTTATAGGCGTTATTGCCGGCAGCGGCGATGACGATAAAGTGGTAGTAAAAGAAAACTCTGTTATAGAGCTCGACATAGAAGATGTGAGGGATGATTATGCCGGAAAATTCTATAACGACGAACTGGCTTTTCTTAACGACGAGCCACATGATGGGCTTGTAGATGTACTTAAGGCCATAGAGGCAGCAAAAAAAGACGACAAGATAAAAGGTATTACCATAGTTAACAGTGCTACCAGGCTGGGTATTGCCCAAAACAAGGCATTAAGGGATAAGCTGGATGAGTTTAAAAAGTCAGGGAAATTTGTAATGGCCTATTCTGATAATTTTACACAGTCGGATTATTACCTTAATTCTGTAGCCGATACTATTTACCTTAATCCTGTAGGCGACCTTGATTTCAAGGGATTGTCATCGGAGGTTATGTATTACAAAGATTTCCAGGAAAAAACAGGTATAAAGATGGAAGTTATACGCCATGGCAAATACAAAAGTGCCGTAGAACCATTTCTTAGCAATGAAATGAGCCCTGAAAACAGGGAACAGATATCTGCCCTGCTGGATGCCGTGTGGACATCGGTAGCAAAAGATATTGCTGAAAGCAGAAAAATATCTGTAGACAGTGTAAACAGTATTGCAGAACATCTTTCTGCACGCACACCGCAAATGGCTAAAGACAGTAAGCTTATCGATAAAATAGGATATGAAGATGAGTTTCACAATGGTATTAAGCATGCGCTTAAAATTGAAAAAGATGAAGATTACAACGCTGTTAAAATATTAGATTATGTAAAAACCTCTTCATTGGGCGATTTACTTTCTGATGCTCAAGACGTTATAGCTATTGTATATGCTCAGGGAGAAATAAGAGGCGGAGATGGTACTATTAATATTATTGGTGAAGGCGCCATGAGAAAATCACTTGAAGAGGCAAGGGAAGATGATAATGTAAAAGCCGTTGTGCTTAGGGTAGACTCACCGGGCGGAAGCGCACTTACATCAGACATTATATGGAGGGAAATAGAGCTTACCAAAAAAGTGAAGCCTGTAGTAGTTTCTATGGGTAACCTTGCAGCATCCGGAGGATATTATATATCCTGTAATGCAAACAGGATTTTTGCAGAGCCGGGCACTATAACAGGTTCTATAGGCGTGTTTGGCATGCTGCCAAACCTTACACAGTTAACCAACAATATTGGTATACATACCGAAAAAGTAAGCACACACAGTAATGCTTCCGGCTACAGCCTGTTTACACCACTGGAAGATGACACAAGAGCCATAATACAGGAAAGTGTAGAAAATGTATATAATACTTTTGTAACCCGTGTAGCAGAAGGACGAAAAATGTCTTTTGAAGAAGTTGATGCCATAGCACAGGGACGCGTTTGGGCAGGTACTGAAGCGGTAAAGCTGGGTCTTGTGGATGAAATAGGCGGCCTTGAAGAGGCTATTGCCCATGCGGCTAAGCTTGGTAAAACCGAAAAATATAAAACAGTTAATTATCCCGAATTTGAAATGACTTTTGATCAGTTCCTTGCCGGAAAAAGTGGCATTCCATTTGCTCAGTCAAAAGAAGACTTTATTAAGGAAGAGATAGGTGAAGAGAATTATGAGGTTATTCAGCGTATAAAGAGAGTAAACCAGTTAAGGGGCAACCAGGTTATACTACCTTATGAAATAACAATTCGTTAAACTGCGTTATATTCCTTATTTTTACATTTAGCCAAAAAAAATTGAAACATGGTAAAGAAAATTTTAAAATGGGTAGGTATTTTCCTTCTCGTAGTTATTATTGCACTGGCGGCAGCGCCATTTCTGTTTAAAGACAAAATAAAGGCTATGATAGCCCAAGCCATTAACGAACAGGTAGATGCAACGGTAGCTTTTGAGGATGTAAGCCTTAGCCTTTTTAAAAATTTCCCGCAGGCAAATGTATCTGTAGATAAGCTTAGCATTATAAACAAAGCGCCATTTGAGGGTGACACGCTTGTTTATATGGGCAATATAGACCTCACTATGTCTATTAAAGAACTTTTTAAGGGGGAAGGCGAGCCTATGAATATAGAATCGCTTTCTACTAAAGATGGGGTTGTTAACATATTGTTTAATAAAGATGGGGTTGGCAACTTTGATATCGCACTTAAAGATGAAGATGAAAAGCCCGGCGATGAAGCAGAAAGCAAACCTTTTGCACTTAATCTGCATGATTATAAGGTAGAAAATCTGCGTTTTAAATATTATGATGAAGGCTCTAAAATAAAAATGGTTATAGACAGCCTTTACCACGAAGGCACAGGTAATTTTGAGCAGTCTAAACTGGACCTTGACACAAAGACCACTGCAAAGCTCACGTTTGATATGGATAAAACCAATTACATGCGTGATGTGGCCCTAAACCTTGATGCAGTGCTGGGTATAGATCTTGAAAACAGCATTTACACGTTTAAAGAAAACAAGGCGCTTATAAACCAGCTTCCGCTGGAGTTTGACGGCAGCCTTGCCCTTAAGGAAGAAGGACAGTTATTTGACCTTACTTTTAAAACTCCCACCTCCTCTTTTAAAAACTTTTTAGGTTTGGTGCCGGAAGCATATTCTGGCAATCTTGAAACTGTACAAACAGAAGGCGACTTTACCATAAACGGTAAGGTTAAAGGCTTAGTAAGCGAGGAAACAGTGCCAACCTTTAATATTGCCATTGCCTCAAATAATGCATCATTTAAGTACCCGGATCTTCCAAAATCTGTTCAGAATATTGTTATAGATACTAAAATAATTAACGAGACCGGCATTCTTAACGATACTTATGTAAACCTGGACAACCTTTCTTTCAGGATAGACCAGGATGTATTTAATGCACACGCTACTATAACAAACATTGTGGAAAATGCCCTTGTGGATGCCGATCTAAAAGGAACCATTAACCTGGCTAATATTACAAAGGCATATCCTGTAAAGCTGGACACACCGCTTTCAGGAATACTTAAAGCCGATGTTACTACTAAATTCGACATGAAATCTGTTGAAACCAGCCAGTATGAAAAAATACAAAACAGCGGAAGCATGAGCCTGTCGGGCTTTAATTACTCCGGTGAAGAACTTGCAAAACCGGTACAGATAAGCCAGGCAAGTATACAGTTTAACCCAAGCAGAATTACATTAAGCGAATTTAAGGCTAAGACCGGAAGCTCTGATATTGCTGTTACAGGTACACTTGATAATTTTTACGGGTTTGTTTTTAAGGACCAGGTGCTTAAAGGAAATTTCAGCATGAATTCCAACCAGCTAATAGTATCTGACTTTATGGTGCCGGAGACAGAAACAAAAGCTCCTGCAAAACAGGAAGGCGAAACTAAACCTGCTGCATCTCCTTCTTCTGACGCGTTAAAGATACCTGCATTTCTTGACTGTACTATCACCGCAAAAGCAAATACGGTGGTATATGATAACCTGAACCTTAAAAATGTTTCGGGTAGAATGGTTATAAGGGATGAGGCGGTTACCCTGCAAAATGTATATACAAATATTTTTGGCGGACAGATAGGCCTTAACGGTAATGTTTCTACAAAGCAGGCTACCCCTACTTTTAAAATGGCTCTGGACCTTAATGGTGTCGATATTGCACAAACATTTACACAGTTAGACATGCTTAAATCTATAGCTCCTATAGCAGGCGTTATTACAGGCAAGCTTAACTCCAGCATAAATGTAGGCGGTAATCTTGACAGTAAAGAAATGACACCTGTGCTTAACTCAATTACCGGTGATCTTATGGGGCAACTGCTTAATACAGGTGTTAATGAAGAGAACTCTAAACTGCTTACGGCATTAGATTCAAACCTGAGTTTTATAAACCTGGATAAGCTTAACTTAAACAACCTGAAAACATTTTTAACTTTTGATAATGGCAAGGTTAATATTAAACCATTTAATATTAAATATCAGGATATAAATATTGAGATAGGCGGACAGCACGGGTTTGACCAAAGCATGAATTACAATGTGGCTTTTGATGTACCTGCAAAATACCTGGGCAGCGATGTTACCAAGCTTTTAAATTCACTTAACGGTACTGATGCCAGTAAGATAAGCATACCTGTTAATGCCAATATTACCGGAACCTTTAAAAATCCTAAAGTAAGCACAGATGTTTCTAAAGCAGTAACAAACTTAACCAACCAATTGGTACAGCAGCAAAAGGAAAAACTTAAAGAGGAGGGTAAAGACAAGGTTAAAGACTTTTTAGGCAATGTTTTGGGCGGCAACAAAAATAATAGTACTGACACCACAAAGACAGACAAACCTAAATCTAATGCTGAAACTCAGAAAAAAGCTGAGGAGGCTGCAAAAGAAGCCGGCAAGAAACTGATAAACAACCTGTTTAAAAA
>CAMPIZ010000024.1 GCA_946886675.1 uncultured Flavobacterium sp. | reverse complement strand
GTTAAACCTGATGAACTTACCAAAGTAGATCCTGTATTCGGACAAGCTTCTTTTAATGACCATGAACAAGTTGTTTTCTGTCATGACAAAGATACTGGTTTAAAGGCAATAATTGGTATTCATAATACAGTTTTAGGTCCTGCGCTTGGCGGTACCAGAATGTGGAAGTATGCAAACGAATGGGAAGCGCTTAACGATGTGTTAAGGCTATCACGCGGAATGACATATAAGTCTGCTATATCAGGATTAAACCTTGGTGGCGGTAAAGCTGTTATCATTGGAGATTCTAAAATAGATAAGACTCCTGAAATGATAACAAGGTTTGGGCAGTTTGTGCACACTCTTAGCGGTAAATATATTACTGCGGAGGATGTGGGTACCACTACTCCTGATATGGATCTTATCAGAGATGTGACTCCTTATGTTACAGGTATATCAGAAAGCAGAGGTGGCTCAGGAAACCCTTCTCCTGTAACAGCTTATGGTGTTTATATGGGTATGAAAGCTGCTGCTAAGCATCAGTTTGGTACTGATAACCTGGAAGGTAAAAAAGTACTGGTACAAGGTACAGGCCACGTAGGTGAAACACTTATTGATTATCTTACTAAAGAAGGAGCGGTTGTTATCATATCTGATATTAACGAAGCAAGAATGCAGGAAGTAGGCGCTAAATATGGTGCTCAGATATTTGTAGGTGAAGATATTTACAGTGCAGATGTTGATATTTATGCTCCATGTGCTCTTGGTGCTACTATTAATGACAGTACTATAGACAGGCTTAAGGCTAAAGTTGTTGCAGGTGCTGCAAACAACCAGCTTGCTGTAGAAGAGGTACATGGTAAAATACTACAGGATAAAGGTATTCTATATGCCCCAGACTTCCTTATTAATGCGGGAGGTATAATCAATGTTTATGCTGAGATTGTAGGATATGATAAGGCAGAAGCAATGAGAAGGACAGAGAATATTTATAACACTACCCTGGAAATATTTGCCTTTGCAGAAGCTAACGGTATCACTACGCATCAGGCAGCTATGTTTATGGCGCAAAAGCGTATTGACGACAGAAAAAAAGAAATGGCTAAATAATTAAGCCTTAAAAATAATATTACTATTTTTGCGAAGCGAAAGAGAATTCTTTCGCTTCGTTAATTTTAAAAAGTTCTTTCGGACGGATGTTAAACAGAAGACATATTCGTGTAAAAGTGATGCAGTCAATTTATGCCATGCATCAAAATGGTTCAGACAGTCTTGAAAAAGAAGAAAAATTTCTTTTTCAGAGTATAGAAAATATTCAGGACCTTTACCTGGTTATGCTGTCTGCACTTGTAGAGATAAGAAACAGTGAGGAAGACTTTTTAGACAAGTCCGGCAAAAAGCACCTTGCAACTGCCGAAGAACGCAATCCTAACAGAAAGTTTATAAACAATACGGTTTTACTACAGCTTAGTGAAAATAATTCCCTTAGCATAGCCCTTGCAGACAGGAAAATAAATAACTGGAAAAATAATGATGACTACATCCTTATTTTGAGAGATGCCATAAAAGCCAGTAAGGAATATGAGGCTTACATGCATAACAGGGAAAACACCTATGAGGAAGACAGGGAATTTATTTCTGAATTATTTACAGAAGTAATTGCTCCAAATGATAAGTTGTATGAATACCTTGAAGACCATAAGCTTACATGGGTAGATGATATACCGCTGGTAAATACCATGATAAGCAAACAGCTTAAGCAAATAAAGCCGGCTGTAGATGGCAGGGATAACTTTTTTGTACCTAAGCTTTATAAAGACGCTGATGATAAAGATTTTGTGAGGAACCTTTTCAGAAAAACGGTTTTAAATGAATCCGAACTGTCAAAAGAATTTATAGATAAAACCCCTAACTGGGATACCGAACGTATTGCTGAAGTTGATGCCATTATACTGAAAATGGCAATTTGTGAGTTTTTGAAGTTTCCTTCTATTCCGGTTAAGGTAACAATTAACGAATATCTTGAGATTGCAAAAGAGTATTCTACGCCAAAAAGCAGTATTTTTATCAACGGAATACTTGATAACCTTATTAAAGACTATCAAAACAACAATAAACTGGTAAAAACCGGAAGAGGTTTAATGTAAAACAATTAAAAAATTCTAAGTTATGTTTAAAAAATCAGCAGCTATGCTGGCCATAGCATCGTTAGTATTTGCTACTTCATGTAAAGAAAATGCAGCATTAAAAATTGACGACGAAACTGCAAAACAAGCTGAAATTGCACATTCTGAGTCTACAAAAAATCCTGTTATCAAGTTTGAAAGTATGGAACACGATTTTGGTACTATAAAGCAGGGAGATAAAGTAGAGCATATTTATAAGTTTACAAATGAAGGTGAGGGAGAGCTTATTATCAGCCAGGTAAAACCAAGCTGTGGATGTACTGCTCCTGAATGGACTAAAACTCCTGTAGCTCCGGGTGAAAGCGGAGAGATTAAAGTGGTATTTGACTCTAACGGAAAATCCGGTAAACAGAGTAAAACCGTAAATGTACACTCTAACACAGAAGGCGGAACAGATATACTTAAGTTTACTGCTACTATAGAAGGTAGTGGTATAGGTGTAACACCTGCTGCTCACTAATAATTTTTTATCCTATACAGACACATGGAACAAATAATGAACTTTGCGCCTATCATACTGATATTTATAGTATTCTATTTCTTTATGATAGTACCTCAGCAAAAAAGGCAAAAAAAAGAAAAAGAATTTGAGAGCAATCTTAAAGTAGGTGACAGGATAGTTACCAAAAGCGGTATACATGGTAAAATAGCCGAGCTGGCTGAAGCTACTGTTGTTATCGAGACTATGGCAGGAAAGCTTAAAATGGAGCGATCAGCCATCTCACTTGAACTATCTCAAAAGCTTCAGAAATAAAAAAAAGCCTCAGCAATTGCTGAGGCTTTTTTTTATCTGTATTTATCATTGAGCCCGATGCCCTGTAAAATCATGGGCTTTATTTTTTCCAGCCGCGAAAGTTTTGTTTCCTCCCTTTTTGCTGTATCAATGTACTCACAATATTCCCTTTGCTTAAAGGGGGTAAGCAGTAAAAAATTTTCATGAAGACCGGTGTTTGCATCCATTTCCTGCTGAAGCAGTAATGGTATTACTGTTTCTTTTTTCTGCGGCTTAATTTCCAGGCCGGCTTTTTCAACCTCTATGGCTTCATATATATACTGCAGTATCATTTTTTCGTTTACATCATCTTTAGAAGTAAACCGCCATTGCCTTAAAGATTTAGTGTTTTCTTCGTTTGCATTCACAAGTAAATTAGCCTCATCTTTAAGAAACACGCCTTTAAAAAACCATATGGTAAAGTAGTTTTTAAAACCACCCAGGCCTAAAACATTTTTATCATCATAGGTATATACAATACCTCCCCACTTTGTTGTTTCAACAAGCGGGGTTTTATTTACAATGCTTTTTAGCAGTTCAATTTCTTCTACCCACTGGTTTGTTTTATTCCATGTTTTCTTTTCGGCCATACGGTCTTATTTTTTCAGTGCAGTAAGCTCTGCAATCTTTACAATAACCTCTACTGCTTTTTGCATGCTCTCTACAGGAACATATTCATACTTACCATGAAAGTTATGTCCCCCTGCAAAAATATTAGGACACGGCAGCCCCATATAAGAAAGCTGAGAACCGTCTGTACCACCACGTATAGGTTTGATTATAGGTTTTATATTAAGTTCTTTCATTGCCTGCTCTGCAACATCAACAATATGCATTACCGGTTCTACTTTTTCCTTCATGTTGAAGTACTGGTCTTTTATCTCGGCAATGGCAATATCTTCACCAAACTGCTTTTCATATTTTTTGTTGATGCTTTCTGTAATCTTTTCTACAAGCTTTTTTCTTTTTTCAAACTTCTTTTTATCATGATCACGAATAATAAGCTGTACAGTAGTTTCTTCAATGCTTCCGTTAATGCCGGTTACATGGAAGAAACCTTCGTAGCCTGAAGTCCTTTCCGGCACCTCTTCTTTAGGAAGTTTAGATATAAACTTATTGGCCAGCAACATAGAATTTATCATTTTTCCTTTAGCATATCCCGGGTGTACGCTTTTTCCTTTAAAAGTAATTTTAGCTCCGGCAGCATTAAAGTTTTCATACTCCAGTTCGCCTATCTGACTTCCATCCATGGTATAAGCCCAGTCTGCACCAAATTTTTCTACATCAAACTTGTGTGCACCACGGCCTATTTCCTCATCCGGAGTAAAGCCAACGCGTATTTTTCCGTGTTTAATTTCAGGATTTTTTACAAGGTACTCCATAGCCGTAACAATTTCGGTTATACCTGCTTTATCGTCAGCGCCAAGAAGTGTAGTACCATCTGTAGTTATAAGGGTTTGCCCTTTGTATTGTAAAAGGTCTTTAAAATAACCTGGGGAAAGTACTATATTTTGTTCTTTATTAAGCACAATATCTCCGCCATCATAATCTTTAATTATTTGCGGTTTAACATTAGCACCCGTAAAATCGGGAGTTGTGTCAAAGTGAGATACAAAACCTATAGTAGGTACTTCATGATCTACATTTGAGGGAAGCGTTGCCATAATGTAAGCGTTATCATCAATAGTAACATCTTCCATCCCTATGGCTTTTAATTCTTCTACCAGCTGGTTTGCAAGATCCCACTGTTTTGCGGTACTTGGGGTAGTGTCAGAATTTGGATCAGATTCAGTATCAACTGTGACATAGCTTATAAAGCGGTCAATAATATGCTGCATTTTTTATAAATTTAATATGAAGTTTCAAATTTACAATTTTACGGCAAAGTACCGCAAGATAAAGCAGTTGAATATTATTGCAAAGGCAGTATTATTTTAAAGGTTGCACCATTTCCGGGTGAAGATTCTGCCTGTATGGTACCTCCGTGCTGCTCTGCAATTTTTTTGCAGATACTTAGCCCAATACCGGTACCGGCATATTCACCTTTACCATGCAGCCTTTGGAATAGCTTAAATATCTGCTCACTATATTCTGTGTCAAAACCAATACCATTATCTTTAAAAATAAGGGTGATTGTATTGTTCTCAATAAGATGGGATATCTCTATTACCGGAGTTTCAGAACTGTATTTTAATGAGTTACTTATAAGGTTGGAAAACAGCTGCTCCATTTGAAGCGGTATACCTTTAATAACAGGCAGGATAGTTTTATTTATAACAGCATCCTTCTCTTTTATAAGCAGTTCATAATCTGCCAGTACGGTTTCCATAATGTTATTAAGGTTTACATCTTCAAACTGCTGCTCTACAGAAAGGCGGCTATATACCAATACATCTTTTATAAGCTGCATCATTCTTCCGGCAGAGGTATGTATTTTATTTATGTACGGTTCTGCTTCTGCCTGATTCATATCACGATCCTTTATAAAGCTTATAAAAGTCTGTATCTTTCTTAATGGTTCCTGTAAATCGTGGCTTGCAACGTAGTTAAACGACTCCAGTTCTTTGTTGGACTTTTCAAGCTCAATATTTTTTTGCTCGAGCAGTTTGTTTGATGCATTTAATTCATCTGTCCTGCTGTTAACCATTGCCTCCAGTTTTTCGGCAAATATTTTTTGTTCATGAATATCGGTAATAGTACCTACCCACTGCATAATTTTACCTTTTTCATTGCGTAGCGCCACAGCTCTGGAAAGGTGCCAGCGGTACATATTATCGCTTGCCCTTTTTATCTGAAAAGCATAATCAAACTCCTCTCCGGTTTTAATAGAATTCTCCCATGCATTTAAAGCACCCTCCAGCATATCAGGGTGAATTATAGTACTCCATCTGGTTTGCTTAGCAACATCCATAGTAAGCCCTGTATAATCATAAAATTTCTCACTATGAAAAACAGGCTCACCCTCTGCATTTGCCCTGAAAGCCATTTGTGGCATAGCCTCAAGTATAATTTTAAGGTCCTGCTCGTTTTGTTCCTGTATTTTTTTTGCTAAATATTGTTCTGTAACCTCATTTACTATAGATATTATACCTACTATCTTTCCATTTTCAATAAATGGCTGGTAAATAGATGTAAAATACCTTGTTTCTGTAACACCATCGCGGTTAAATACAACCGGTACATCTGTAAATATCTGTGTCTGGCCTGTGTGTAATACTTTTTTAAGATTGGCTTCTATAGCACTCGTTTTTAAGATTGGCAGAGCCTCAATCATCTTACGGCCTATAAAATCCTCACGTTTTAAATCATATATTTTAAGGTAGGCATCGTTTACAAAATCATATACTAAATCTTCACCTTTAATAATCACTATAGGCATATAAGATTCATTGATAAGATTGCGGAATTTAGCCTCACTTTCTTCAATTTTTTTACGGGCTTCCACCTGGGGTGTAATATCATTTGCCAGTACCATTATACCGGATATCTTACCGTCTTCTTCATAAAAAGGCTGGTAAATGAATTTTATGTAAGCTTGCTTTTGTACACCATTCTCAATTTTATAAAAGGGGGCTTCCTCATCTATATGGGTAATACCTTCATTATAAACCTTTTCAAGGAGTTTGTCATATCCCTGCTCAACAGCTTCCGGTAAACCTTCCATAAGAGGCTTATTAAGCATCTCACTTGCTGGCTTACCCCACATTCCGAGTATATTATCATTAGCCATTTCTACTATAAAGTCTTTGCCTTTTAGTATGCATATTGCAGCTGGTGCCTGCATAAAAAGATTTTGCAGCTGTCTGCGTGCATGCTCACGCGTTGTGGCTATTTTTAACTGCGAGCGTATCCTGGCAGTAAGTTCCTTTGCAGAAAATGGTTTTATGAGGTAATCATCGGCACCTGTTTCATATCCTTCAATTTTTGATTCTTCACCTGCACGGGCAGTAAGTAATATTACAGGAATAGAGGATGTATCGGGATTATCTTTTATTCTTTTAAGCAGCTCTATGCCGTCCATTACCGGCATCATTATGTCACTTACAATTAAGCTTGGTGAGTATTTTTTTAGTTCATTGAGAGCATCTTCACCATTAACGGCAGTTATAACCCTGTATTGTTTTTCAATAATAGCCCTGAGATGCTTTCTCATATCGGTATTATCGTCTACAATAAGTATGATGTCCTGATTTTTACTAATTGCTTCAGATTCAACTTCAATATCATCTTTTTCGAGCATTATTTCTGCCTCTTTTCTATAGGCGTCTGCTAAAAACGTTTCACTGTCTATAGCCTCTTCATAAACGTGCGACTCCTGTAGGTGCTCTTTCCCAAAAGGAATTTTTACCGTAAAGGTAGTGCCTTCCTGTATTTTGCTCTGTACAGTAATTTCGCCCCCATGCTGATTTATAAGTTCCTTTATCATAGAAAGGCCTATACCGGTACCTTCAAAACTTCTGCCGGTTGTATTTTGTATCCTATGAAAACGGGTAAACATATTTGCAAGTTCATTTTCCGGTATACCTACACCACTGTCCTTAACCGTTAAAACAGCATAATTTTGTTCTTCATATACATTTACACTGATGGTTCCGCTAAGGGTATATTTAAATGCGTTTGAAAGCAGGTTGAATACTATTTTTTCCCACATTTCCCTGTCTGCATAAACTTTTTGGGCTAGGGGTTGTGTGTAAACCTCAAGCTCAAGACCTGCAGTTTCTATAATCGACCTGAAATTTGAGGTAAGATTTTCTGTAAGTGCGGCAATATCGGTAGGGACAAACTTAGCTTTAAGCTTCCCACTTTCAATTAAGCTGAAATCAAGCAGGGAATTCACCAGGCGCAGTAGTCTGATAGCATTTCTGTGTGTGGTTTCTACTACTTCTTTTTCGTCTGTGCCCAGCCTGTTGTGCTTTAAAAGTTCTTCCAGAGGCCCCAGCATAAGGGTAAGTGGTGTGCGGAATTCATGACTTATATTACTGAAGAATGCGGTTTTAGCTTTATCGATTTCTGCAAGTTCTTCAGCTCTCTTACGTTCATTTTCAATAGATGTAACATTTTGTATAGCTGTAGATATCTGCCCGGCTGCCATTTCATAAAAAGTCTGATAATCTTTATCAAGCCTTCGTGTTGGGTTAACACCACATATCATTATGCCTGCTGCTGTATTACTAGCCATACTAAAGGGTACAGCAATAGCTTTTTTTACAATTTGGTTAGCCTGCCCTTTTAAATAAATATTTGATTTGGCAATATCAACTACCTGTATTTTTCCTGACTTTATTATTTCGGTAAGCATTGCAGCCTGGTCGTTATCAACACTGTCGAATTCAACAACACGGGGAAAAACCTTTTCAATAATTTCATTTACTCCGATGTATCTTGCTATTTCAGCTTTTTTTCCTGTATTATCAAGCAGGTAAATCAAAGCAAAAGGAATGTCTTCTGTGTTCTTGGCAAGAGTTTTTGCAGCAGCATCTATTGCTCCGTCCATCGTTTTTGCTGCTACAGAATTTTCAGCAAGCTGTGATAAAACACTGTTTCGCCTGGCGCTCAATATTTTAGGTGTTGTTTCAAAATTAGAGCAGAATACACCTCCTACTTGCCCTTGTTCATTAAATATCGGGCTATAGGAAAAAGAATAAAAAGTTTCTTCAAGAAAGTCGCCGCGCCTCATAAAAAACTGCATATCATCTACGTTTGTAGAGAGGCCTTCATTAGAAGCAAGATCATAAAGAGGGCCTACATTATCCCATACTTCCTCCCAAACCAAATGAGTTGGCTGTCCAAGTACCCACTTGTGCTTGTCCCTACCCAATACATCTATATATGCATCATTATAGAAAAATATACTATCTGCACCCCATGAGACCCATGTTGGGTTTTTGGAGTTTAGCATAAGACTAAGGGTTGTTTTAAGGCTTTGAGGCCAATGAGATATAGAACCTAATGAAGTTGAAGCCCAGTCATAATTTCGTATCATTTCCCCCAGTTCTCCGGGAGACGTAAGGAAATCAGCAGAAGTTTTTAGATTTTCCATAGCAGATACAATATTCTTTACAGGTTAGGTGACTGCTTCAAATATAGCAATTAATAAAACTAATGATTTCTTAATATAGCTAAAGTTTGGTTAATTCTTGGCGGATATTTTCACGACCGATTCTTCATATTTTTGCTGAAAAAAGCCAGTTTTATAAATGTAGCTCATTTCCAGAAAATGCGATAAAACTTTTTTGCGCCCGGTCTTGTATAATATATTAGGGTAATATGAAAACTCTTTGCGAACCTGTCTACTATAAGCCATGTATTCCTTTAACGGATATCCCAGTATGGCCAGGTCGGCATCTGTAAATAAGTTAGTATCATTATCGCTGCAGGGAAGGTGCGACTTTGTGGCAAGTATATGTTGTTTACACCGGGCTGTTTTTTCAGCAGGATAATTAATTTCTTTCAGTCTTTTTTCGGCGAGTTCCGCGCTCTGTTCCTCATTATCATTACGTGTCGCTTTATATATTATGTCATGATAAAACAGTGCAAACAATACAGTATCCCAGTCATCAATTTGTATTTTACAATGTTTTAGCTCAGCATAAACCTTCTCCAGATGATTAAGGTTATGATAATACCTTTTTTTATAGCTGTAGGCTTTTTCAACCTCTGCCCATAGCTTTTGTGCAGTATCATTGTTACTGTATGTATTTACAAGATTTATGAAGATACTTTTTAGCATATATTAATGAGATTATACATCAAAAATATACAACTTTACAATTACGGGCTGTATAATTTACATATATAATCTTAAATTTGCATCCACAACATTTTCAAGCTATGTACAAATCTTTATTAAGGCCTGTATTATTCCGTTTTGACCCGGAAAAAGTCCACTACTTTACATTTTCAGCCATCAGGTTTTTAAACAGTATACCCGGGATGCCTTCACTGCTTAAATCGATGTATGAGGTAAATGACCCAAGGCTGGAGCGGGAGGTATTTGGGCTTAAATTCAAAAATCCGGTAGGGCTTGCCGCTGGTCTTGATAAGGATGCCAAACTGTACAAAGAGCTTGGCGGCCTGGGCTTTGGTTTTATAGAGATAGGTACGCTTACGCCAAAACCACAGGAAGGCAACCCAAAGAAAAGACTTTTCAGGCTTAAAGAAGATGGCGGTATTATAAACAGGATGGGCTTTAACAATGGGGGAGTGGCGGATGCTGTAGAACGGCTTAAAAAGAACCCTAAAGGTAAAGGGCATGTACTTATAGGCGGAAACATAGGCAAGAATAAAGTTACCACTAACGAGGATGCTGTTAAAGATTATGAGATTTGTTTTGATGCATTGTATGATTATGTGGATTACTTTGTGGTAAATGTAAGCTCGCCAAACACGCCAAATCTGCGTGAACTTCAGGATAAGGAGCCACTTACACAGCTGCTGCAAACACTTCAGGATAAAAATACAGCAAAGCCTGTACAAAAGCCAATACTGCTTAAAATTGCTCCTGACCTGACCGATAGCCAGTTACTGGATATAATTGATATTGTAAAGACTACAGGAATAGCAGGCGTTATAGCTACAAACACGACTATTTCACGTGACGGGCTTATATCGGAAAATCAAAAAGAAATGGGAGGGCTTAGCGGTAAGCCGCTTGCTAAACGTTCCACAGAAGTAATACGCTTTCTGTCAGAAAAAAGTAATAAGGCATTCCCTATAATAGGTGTGGGAGGTATACATTCTGCAGAAGATGCTATGGAAAAGCTTGAAGCTGGTGCCAGCTTGGTACAACTCTATACCGGGTTTATTTATGAAGGCCCGGCATTAATTAAAGCTATCAATAAGAAGATATTAGCTTCATAGGTCTCCTGATAAGCTATACATAGGTAGTTTTTGAAGGAAAACGATTTCGTAAAACCCGATTCTTTAATTATCTTTGGGCCTCTATGAAACAGGTTAAAATTATCGAGTGTCCCAGAGATGCCATGCAGGGCATTAAAGCCTTTATACCTACAGAAAAGAAAGTAGCTTATATACAGTCGCTTTTAAGGGTGGGGTTTGATACTATCGATTTTGGAAGCTTTGTTTCGCCAAAAGCCATACCGCAAATGCAGGATACAGCCGAAGTTTTGGCTAAGCTGGACCTTAGTGCCACAAAAAGTAAACTACTGGCTATTATAGCAAATACAAAGGGTGCTGAGAATGCAGCTGTACACCCTGAAATACAATACCTGGGCTATCCGTTTTCTATATCCGAAAACTTCCAGATGCGTAATACGCACAAAACAATAGCCGAATCATTAATTACATTACAGGAAATACTTAATATTGCCGATAAGTCCAATAAAGAAGTAGTGGCTTATCTCTCTATGGGATTTGGTAATCCTTATGGTGATCCCTGGAATGTTGATATTGTAGGGCAATGGACGGAGAGGCTTGCCGGTATGGGGGTGAAGATATTGTCGTTATCAGATACTATAGGAAGTTCTACCCCTCAGGTTATAGAGTACCTTTTTTCTAATCTTATTCCTAAATATCCTGACGTTGAATTTGGTGCACATTTTCATACAACACCCGATAAGTGGTTTGAAAAATTTGATGCAGCTTATAATGCCGGATGCATGAG
>CAMPIZ010000023.1 GCA_946886675.1 uncultured Flavobacterium sp. | reverse complement strand
CTTCTATCGTATAGGTACCCGGTGCAAGGCTGCTGTAGGTAAGCTGCCCCTGTATCGGTGCAGCACCGTCAAGGGAGGTAAAGTAAGGCGAAGTACCGCCGGTTACCGTTACGGTTACCGTACCGTCATTAGCGCCCAAACAGATCTCATGGGTTACCGCTTCACTGGCCGTTAGGGCTGCCGCAGGCTCAACCACCGTTACTGCTGTTGTGGTAAACTCACAACCGATGGCATCCCTTACCGTGATGGTATAGCTGCCTGCCGCAAGGCCGGTAAATATATTCGATGTTACAAAGTTCGCAGGGTCTGTGGAGATTGCATATTCATAAGGCGCCGTGCCGGAGGTTACCGTAGCTTCGATACTACCGGTGGCCTCACCAAAGCAAAGCACATCGGCCGTTACCGCTGCCGTAGCCGCAACAGGGTCACGGTCCTCTATATCAAAAGTTACTGATCTTATACAGCCGTTAGTGTGCTGTACATCTACCGTATGTGTACCTAATGCAAGGTTGGCAAATGTATTAGATGACTGGTAAGCGCCTCCGTCAAGGGAGTACTGTACATTGGCTGAAACTGCCGCATTAACACTTATGGTAACTTCATTACCCGGTACATTACCTGTACAGTTATACACTATAGGTTCTACAGCCGGCTGAATATCGACCGGAGGCATCATATAGTGATCAAGTGGTGGCGTAAGGTCACAACCGTTTGAATCCCTTACGCTAATAGTAAATAACGTAGGATCTGTAAGATCGTTCGTAGTAAGTCCCGTAAAGGTGTGTGTTGTGCCTGTTACAGGTACATAAGTAACTCCGTCTATACTTGCTTCATAAGTGCCTGTTCCACCTGTAATTTCGATAGTTACCTCTCCGGTAGCATCGCCGTAGCAAAGTTCGTCTATACTGCTGGTAACTGTAGCCTCAAGCTTAGCAGGTTCTATAATTTCTATCTGGAAGAATTCAAAACAACCATTCTGATCCTGTGCTATTACTTCATACCAGCCCGGCTGAAGGCTTGTAAAAGTATTTTCGGTATCAAACTGGTTAAGGTTTGGCGATATTGCGTACTGAATTGTTCCAGTACCCGCAGAAATAGTATTAATGGTTATACTACCGTTATTTTCATTCCAACACACTATATCCGTTTTGGTATAGTCAACATCAAATGGTGTTGGTTCAGTAATTTCAATCATCCCTGAAGTCTCCTCACAATCACCGCTTATAACACGTACAAAATACTCACCGGAGCTTAAACCTGCAAAGGTTTCATCTGCCTGAGGGCCTGCTAACAAATTATTAGTAGCATTATCATATAACTCATACTGATAGCCGCCTAAACCTCCTGTAGCATCTGCTGTAATTTCGGCAGTAGATTCGCCAAAACAATTAATAGTAGCCGCAGTGAGATCTAAATTAAGCGTTAACGGCGGTACCGGAAGCACTGTTACGGCATTTGTAAGCACTGCTGTACAACCATTACTGTCCTGAACATAATACTGATATGTTCCTGCTGTTACATTAAAAGTTGTTACAGCATTATAAGTAACACCATCTGTACTGTAAGTATATATGCCGGAACCTCCTGAAGCCGATATGGTAAGTTCTGCAGAGGTAGTACATGTAAGATCGCCTGTCATAGAAAGATATCCTACAACCGGATCCGGCTCTGTTACCTCAACTGTAGCTGTTGTAAGATCACAATTCCAGCCATCAGTAACTGTAATACTGTATATACCTGCTCCCAGGTTTGAGAAAGTTGTACCTGTTTGTGCTCCACTACTTAATACAATAGTAGTTCCTGTAGCATCATAAGTATTTAATATGTATTGATATACTCCTTCACCACCCGTTACGTTTATTACGGAAACTGTAGCAGTATTATCACCGTTACATAATAAGGCAGTGCCAACAGCATCTATATCTGCCGAGATAAACGGCGGCTGAACAATATTAATAGTTTGTGATACAATACATCCTCCTGCATCACGAACAGATACAGTATAATTTCCTGCAGCCAGCCCAATAAATATTCCGTTTGGAGCATAGGCCTGAACTGTAGAAGATGTTGTATTGTTCACTAACTCATATTCATAGCTACCCCACCCACCTGTGGCAACAGCATTTATTTCTCCTTTGTTATTATCGCAGGTTACACTTGCTGTTTGAGAAGCCGTAAGCGCTAACGGATTTGAAGGAGATGGTATAGTGATCGTATTAGAATCTGCAGCACAGAATGGAGAATCTGTAGCGGTAACTGTTACAAAATGATTACCGGCAGTAAGCCCATTAATCACAAGTGGATTTATTGCTGTGTTACCAGTACCATTTGCTATTACAGAACCTGCGTTTATAACCTCATAGTTATAATTTCCTGTATAGCCTGTTACATCTATTGTAAGTGTACCGTTGGAATCCCCAAAACAGGTAACCTGTGTTGGTAATGATGCTTCCACTTCTATGGTATCATAAGGCGCTACCACATAAGGGATTGTTCCCATATAACAGCCTGTTACATTGTCTGTAACCTGGAAAGTATAGCTTCCCGGTGCTGTTAAATTAAAGGCTGCTATCTGTACACCTGCGCCTGGTGCAACCACTGGCTGTGCACCTGTAGGCAGCAACTCAAAAGTAAAGTCGCCAGAACCTCCCGTAACCTCAATTGTTACTACCTCATCATTTGTACAGGTAATAGCTGTCTGCTGAGTAGCAGTTACTGAGGCTATAGCCGGCAGCGGATCAACAGTCAGTGAGAAAGTATCTGTACAGTTATTACTGTCTTTAATAGTTACTGTTATGTTTTGCGCAGCTCCGATGTCTGTTATTTCAAATGTATTTGAAGCAAAGAAGTTGGTACCATTTATACTATAAGTGTATGGAGATG
This sequence comes from uncultured Flavobacterium sp., assembly GCA_946886675.1. Next base: position 8,681 of record CAMPIZ010000023.1, on the reverse strand, counting down.
TACCACCTGTACCTGTTGCCGTAACAGTTACTGTAGTTACTGTGTTTGAAGCATCACAGCCAAATTCGGTATTAGTCGCTGTAACATCAAGCACTGCAGGCTCTGTAATTTCCACAGTTTGTGTATCATCACAGTTCTTACCGGAAGTTACCGTTATATCATAAAATCCGGCGGCCAGTCCTGTAAACACAGGAGAGTTCTGAACCACCGGAGGGTTTACGCCATCGTTAAGTGTATATGTATATACAGGATTGTTGTTTGAAGCAGGAAGGTTTACAGTAATTGTACCATTGCTTCCGCCAAAACAGCTTACAGGCTGTAATGTTGTAGTAAATATTACAGGTGTTGCAGCCTCAAGGCTTACGGCAGCCTCCGCAGTACAGGTAGTTGTAGTATCATGTATTACCACTACATAGTTTCCTGAAGCCTGGCCTGTAAATATATTAGATGCCTGAGCGGCAACAAGTGTATTATTACTATCGTCCTGTAATTCATATTCATAATTTCCTGAACCTCCAATACCCGTTACAGTTATTGTACCATCGTTGTCTGCACATGTTGGCTGTGCTGTAGCGGCAGGGCTAAGGTTTACAGGAGGATAAATTGTAATACTTTGTAAATCTGTACAGCCGTTTGTATCTCTTACCTCAACAGTATAAGTACCTGATATCAGGTTATCATAAGTAAATGATGCTGCAGCCTGAGTTTGGAATGCACCTCCGTTAAAGCTATATGTATATGGTGCAACACCATCTACAGTCCTGTTTACCTGAATAGAGAAACCTCCCTCTATAGTATTACACTGCTGAACTACTGAAAGAGCTATTTCCGGGGTAGGGTCTGTGTTTAAAACTATCGGTGCTGCAGTTTGCTGAATACAGTTGTAAGCATCTTTAACGTATACTATATAACTGCCGCCCTCTGCATTAAATACAGAAGAAGAAGTCCATCCCGGTGTAGATTCTACCGGAGCAGGATCAGTATCCGGCAGCATTATAAACTCATATGGAGCTGTACCATATTGTGCTGATGCCGATATAGTACCCTGATTAGTACCACAATTGTCATTTTTAGTTACAGTGGCAGTTACCTCAACAATGTTAACCGATTCTGTTATGGTAAACTGTGCAGAAGCGCTGGTACATCCTGCATTAGCCCCGTCAACTTCGGTAAACAATATAAAATAAGATCCCGTATCCAGCGGACCCAAATTATTAATAGTAACTGGACCTGTAGTTACAGGTGTGCTTCCTGTTACAGCTGTAGGCTGGTTGGATTGTGCAGTGTAAACCGTATAGTTTACCTGTGTTGTTCCAGCATCATAATTATCAATAGTGAACGACACCGTACCGTTAGCACTGCCTGTACAGGTAACATTATTAACAACATCGATTACTGATGTAAGTGTTGAAAGTGTATTAATTGGTTGTGTTGCCGCTTTTATATAGTAACAATCCGTATCGTTATCACGAACAACAAAAGTATATGTAACTCCCGGTATTAAACCAGTAAAGGTAGAAGTTAACGGTGTTCCGCTATCGGCAGGCTGCCAGTCACCAGGCGGTATATCATCCGGATTATTAAATGTGCTTAAAACCGCAAAGCTATAATCGTCACTACTTACGTCAGGGTTTACTGTAACAACAGCCGTTCCGCCATTTATACAGTCTGAAGTAGCCGTGCTTATGTCTATATCCATATCTTCCGGCGGAGAAGCCATAATGATATTTGACTCAGATAATATACAGCCATTAGCATCTTCTACAACTACCTGATAAATACCATAATCCAGTACCTGAAATGGATGATCTTCTCCTGAAGCTGCGTTATAAGTATCACTATAGCCAAAATTATTACTTAAGTAATATGTATATGGAGCTACACCTCCTGAGACATTTTCAACAGTGATCTCTCCCGCAGAAACCCCACTTACATCGCAGGTAATAGGCAGTTCTGCTGTAATAAAGTTAATTGGATCCGGTTCACTAAGTGTAATTGTTTCTGTTGCAGACACACACATATTAGCATCGGTTATGGTGATTTCATAATCCCCTGCCGGAAGACCAGATGTTTGTGTACCAAAGTTTTGTGATGTAGTGGTGTTTATTACTTCCAAAACATAGGGGCCTACTCCTACCGTAGTGTCTATAACTACCGAAATAGTACCTGTATCATTACCATTACAAAGTATTTGCTGTGTTTGTGTCACAGATGTTATAGCCGGTGTAGTTAATGGCTGTACAGTTATTACATTACTTGTAACTGTACAGTTATTTGAATCCGTAATTCTGAATTGATATGTTCCATCTGCATTTGCAGCTGTCGTATATGTAAACGGAGAAGTTGCTGCTGTAGGAGCACTGTATGCACCTCCGTTAAAAGACACTTCATAAGTGTAAGGAGCTATTCCTCCGCCTATTGTAACTTGCATATCAGCTCCGGGGCTGGCAGTACAGTCAAGGCCTTTTTGCAGGCTTGCCATAACAATTAACTGCGGGCCTACTGTTTGAACAGGTGTATCGTCTGTACAGCCATAGGCATCAGTTACAGTTATTGTGTAAGTTCCAGGCAGTAGGTTGCTGAATATGTTTGCTGATTGGGATGTGCCACCATTAAGTGAGTATGTAAACGGAGCCTGCCCCCCTGCTACATTTACAGTAAGGGAAGCGCCGTTGCCGTCATAACAAATATCTGATGCAGCATCTATTGAAGCTACCGGAGGAACCGGAGCTGTTAAAGTAAAAGTATCTGTAACTGTACAGTTGTTGGCATCTGTTACAGATACTGTGTAAGTTCCTGTTTCGCTAAGCCCGGCAAAAGATGAACCAGGCTGAGGGCCAACTACAGTGCCTCCGGGATACTCAAGCTCATAAGCATAGCTGCCCCATCCTCCAGAGGCGGTAACAGTTACGCTGCCGTCTGCATTACAGGTTATTGGTAAAGCTGCGTTGGAAACTGTTAATGCAGAAACAGGGCTGTTAATTGTAACAACCGCTGTATCTGTACAGTTTGTTGTGTTATCAGTAACTGTAATTGTATATGTTTCGGCTACAAGGTTTGTAAGTGGTATAGCTGCTGCAGTTGCAGAGGCAGCATTACTTATTATTGTGCCAATACTGTTTTCTACTGTATAAGTATAATTTGTACTAAAGCCGGATACATTAAAGTTTAATGAACCATCTGCGGCGCCAAAACATGTGACATCGCTCACAGCCTGACCATTTACACTAACAGGTGTTACCGCATTTATTGTAAAGTTATCAGTTAGGGTACAACCATTTGCATCGGTAACTTCAAAAGTATATGTACCTGCAGACAGGCCTGCAAAGGTTGCATTTGAACCATTATCAAGGACGTCGCCTGCAGGGGCTGTAATTTCATAATTAAAAGGAGCCACACCTCCTGTTACCGTTACTGTAACATCAGACGTAAGTGCCGGACAGGTTTGTGCCGTAGCATTAAAGCTAAGAGATGTAGGCGGTGTAAGCGGATCAATAATAAAAGTATTAATTGCAAAAGTACAATTAGCAGCATCCCTAATTGTCGCTGTGTACGATCCTGCCGTAAGCCCTGTAAACACATTAGCAGAGCTAAAGGTAACACCGTCTATGCTGTATTCATAAGGACCTGTGCCTCCTGTAACGCTGGCTGTATCTATAGTTATAGTAGCCCCTCCGTTTGTACAGTCATATGCATCTGTTACTAATGCGGTTCCCATAATAGGATCAGGCTCGGTTATGGTAAAGTCTGTAGAATAACGGCATTCCTCTGTCCCCTGCTGAACCAGGTTAACCGTATATGTTCCCGGTTCAAGGCCTGTAAAGACACCTGATGCATTTGATGATACAAATTCAGGAGTTGTAACATTGAATATTTCAAAAGCAACACCAAAACCATTTGCGTTGTTTACTGTAAATGTAATGCTACCATTACCAGCACCATTACACGATACATTTTCAAATGAAGTCGTATAGTCTATAGATGGTAAATTCTCTATAGTTACCGGATTGGATATAGCAGTACAGCCATTAAAATCCTGAGTTATAAAAACATATGTACCTTCATCTCCAAGAAGAATTTCTGCCGGATCGCCAATAATATAATTGCCCGGGCCAGGGTTAAGCAGTGTACCGTCTTTACTGTAGATAGCAAAACTATAAGGTGCAAGACCTCCTGAAGGTTCTAAATCTATAAACCCTGATGAACATGAAATGTTTTGTGTAACTGTTGCTGTAAGCTGTACGTTACTGTAGTCGTTAATAACAATCGTTCCTGTTTCCGTACAACCATCATCTGTAGTAACCGTATAGTCATAAGAGCCCGGGTTTAGATTATCAAAAAGCTGGTTGTTATCCATTACCGGGCCGTAGCTCACATTTACACCACCCGGACCTGTTAGGGCAAAGTAGTACTGAGGGCCTACATTTAAAGCCTGAAGCCTTATGCTACCAAGTCCATCACAGGTAGCATCCTGAATTATGGCGTTTACATCCAGTATTCTGTTTTGGATACCTATATCTTCCAGTTCAAAAACACAGCCATCTGTAACTCCAATCTGCCTTAACTGAATGGTATAAATACCTGCTGTAGTAATAGGGAAAACAGGGTTATTTTGATAAGGAACTAAAACAGTATTCGTAACCTGATCAACAAGTTGGTATTCGTAGCCTGCAGGCACATTTGTTACTGCAATCTCACCATCTGAGGTACAAAGAATATGTTCTCTTGTATATTGCGGATCAAGCAGATTAGCATACACATTAAAGTAAAAACGTGAGAAACATCCATTCTGATAATTCACTACAAGTCGATATTCCCCGGCAAGCGCTGCTTCAAAATCAGGCCCTGTACCCACCTGAGTCCAGGTACATGAAGGATGATTGTTGGCACAATCATCAATAGCCTCTGTAGTACAACTACCTTCGTTTAGTCTTTCCCAAACAATGCTGTCTGCATCCAGTATACCTGTCTGTATAAGCCGTGTATCATTAATACCACATAAAAATATATACGGCAACTCAGCTCCATCGTTAGGGCATATAGCTATTTCGTCTGCAATACCGGCAATTGGATTGGTTTGTGTGGCGCCCTGAAGCACAACATTTACATATTCTGTAATGCCAACACACCCCGGAGGGGCTGTATTAACCACATGGTACTGTCCTACTGCATTTACAACTATACTTTGTGTATTACCAATAACGTTATTGGCACTATCATACCATGTATAAGCTACATAACCATCCCCTGCTGTTAATGTTACCGAAGTACCACAAAGCACCACTTCCCTTTCAAAAGTACAATCGTCTATATCCACCAAAAAGTTAGCAGGGCCTGTAAGCGGCTGTCCGCATGTGTTTACACCTGCAACACTTGGGTTATTAGATATTACATTGTTGTTTAAAACACCATGATAGGTAGAATAAGCTGTATTCTGAATAATATTTGAACAGGCATTTGTAAGCTCACTGCAGGTTTCCACAACTCTTACTCTTAACCTTATTTCATAAGCAGGATCTGCCTCCTCAACTAAATTATCAGGAATTGTAAAAGTAACCTGAGAAGTTACAGGATCATAAACATGAGTAACTCCCGGTGCGCCGCTTACATCAATCTGGTTAAAAAATGTATTATCGGGCAAAACATCTGTAATGGTAAAGCCTGTAGCATCATCATTACCAATATTCTGAAAATTAATTACATATTCCAGATAGTCTCCAAGCGTAACATCGGCCCCGCCAATATCATTACCTGCTAAATCTTCCACAGTTTTTACGAGCCTTATTTCGGTCTCTATAATATCTACACTTAACGCATTAAAAAACATATAATAAGTATCCTGTGTAGATCTAATTCTTAATGTAGCGGCTGTAGCACCGTTTGATAAAAGTCCGTTTGGAATATTTATTATATCTGCATCATACCCCAGGGTGTTGGAACTGTTAGGCACCCTGTTTGTAAATGGCTGTGGTGCATCCGTCGCATCGAGATATGAAATACTCCCGTTAAAAAAGTTAGTTGCCGGATTTAATGTATTTGATAACTGCGAAAAAGTCCCGGCAGCAGCTTCTTTAAATTCAAGCCTGTCACCATTAATTCCCTTATCCCCTTCCAGAGCGCATGCCATCAATTTTGCACGTACAGGAAGCGGAGCCGGTACTGTAGTAAAGCCGCTATAGTTTACATCTATTGAACCTAAACCAGAATTTACACCCGCAAAACCATCATAAGAAGTAACATATTTACCCGGTTTATTAGGGTTTTCATATACTACAAATAAAGTCCATCCTCCAGACACACCACCACTAAGGTCTGCCTGAGATGCTCTTATGTTTGCTACCGTATACTCACCATTTGGATCCGCAAGGCCTGCTACCAGGCTGGTTACATCTGCATAACAGGCATAAGGGCCGTTATGTCCAAAATCTGCTGTTCCGAAACCATCATATATAACAGTACCTGTAATATCGGTATAGGCTGAAGCCCCTGGCAATTTCAGCTTAACAAGGTTAAAATCTGTTGCACGCCCACTGCTACTATTATCGGTATTGTACCTATAAGTGGCAGACCAGTATAAAGCGGCGTAGACCACTGTACTACAGCCATCATTAACCACTGTGGAGAGTGTCGCACTACTGGAACTGAATGTTGCAGGGTCACCATCAATGTCAATATAGCGCATATCAAAGTTATCGTTGGCCGTATTACCTCCATAAGGCTGGCTGGTAGGGATTTCGGGAACCGTTACCTCGTCGCAATCCAGGTTCCACCACGGCCCTGTGCATTCCCATTCGGTGTCTTCCGGTTCATACCTGTTTACAATACCGTTTGAAATTTGGGTAATATCACCTTTAATATTGTCCTGGTAACGTATGGTAAAAGGTACCGGTACCTGTGCCTGCATGGCAAAGCACGACAATAAAAGTCCTATAAGGAGCTTTATCCGTAGAGTGTGTATCCGTAAATGCATTTGTGTTTAGTGGTGTTTTAGTTGGTATTTTATTTCTTTTGGATATTAGTTAATTCACATTAATACTCATGAGCCATACTGTTTCAAAGTAAGTGTTATTTACATTGGAATAGTAGGATATGAGAGCTTCTCTCCAGCTGGAATGTTTTTTTAGGTACACATACCTGAAACCGTTTGCCGGATTCATAAAGTAATCTGCCTGTACCCCCCTGTCCTTCATCTTTTTCAGGAACTTATCTGTATTTTCCTGTTCAGAAAAAACATTTGCTATTACATAATAGCCGGGTTCAACATCTTTTATTAAAAGTGCATTTTCCCTTTTGGGCGTCTGCCTTATTTTATCAGTCTTCGCAGAAAAATATTCTTTAATCTCCTGCTCGGTACTCAGGTCTTCCGCACTCTTAATTTTAGTGGGTGGAGTTGTCGCTGCCGGTGTTGCCGGTTTCGATACCGCTACGTTTGATGTTTTTGATGGTTCTTGTACATTTTGGTTTGTTTTTGGTTTAGTGGATTGGTTTTTATTATTCTTCTGGGATACGCTCTTGCTTTGTGAGCCTTCTCCTGTATTTCTATTTTTTGCTTCGTTCTCTTTTTCAGTCCTCTTAAGGTTTTCTATTTCCGACTCAGAGGTATCTTCTACATGCACCAGATATGGATTCTTCTCTTTTCCTTCAGCCTTTTTCTTTTCCAAAGCATTGGCTGCTTCGGTAAATGTTTCATGCCTTTCTATAAGTACTTCTTTATCATTTTTACTGTTTGCAGGCTTAGAAACAACATAATAGCCACTTCTTGCTTTTTTAAGGTCTTCCACAGTTTGTGGGTCTTCCAGAGCTTCTTCTCCGGGATCAAGTCTTTTCAGGTTAAGCGTTTCTGTTTTTGCCCTTAGTTCCTTAGCTTCTTTTTCCCTTTGTGCATACTCTTTAAGATTTTTCATTTTTCTTTCAAAATCAGACTTTTGCAATTTGGCTATTGAGTCTTCTTTTATCAGTGCATCAAGCAGGTACTGGCTGTCTTCATCCAGTTCCATTCTTAGCTTTTCTATTTCTGCATCTGATGCAAAATAAGAGTCTGCCGTATCTTTCTTTTGAGCCACAGCTTTTTCAGCAGCTATAGAATCCTTTACCTCTTCATCTAAAAGAGCAAGTGTGTCATTTGCAGCTTTATTCCTCTCCCTTATACTTATTTTATCTTTAAGTTTAAAAGCCATCACAATCTCGTGTGTAGGGCCAAGGTTTACAAGTCCGTCTTTTACTGTTCTTTCATATGTATAACCCAGGGAAAGCCTTTTTGTAAAATGGAATCCTGCACCAATTCCTATTCCGTAAAAATCATCTATAGATGTTTGTACCCATCCCAGTCTGGGAAAATTTACAACAAGTGATCCGTTTAAGGCAAAACCGTATTCTTCACTCATCCTTCCCCGTATACCAAGGGTAAAATCACTATCCTGAAAAAGATCTTTTAGGGTGACCATTTTATGCGTATACATAAGGTGGGCAGAATATGTTTTGTCTGTATATTCCTTTGCCATGCCATCCGACTTAAAGTCGTAGTCAATCACATTTTCGGCATATACCCCTAAATCAAAATCCTTATAATTAAAATTGATTCCCGGTTTAATACTTAACAGGGAGTTATTACCCAGTTCCATAATAAGCGGATCCGGCTCACCGGTTACAGTCCTGCTTTTGTTCACTCCACTGTTATAATA
>CAMPIZ010000022.1 GCA_946886675.1 uncultured Flavobacterium sp. | reverse complement strand
CAATTATTATAGTGACCGGGCCATCATTAACCAGAGCCACCTTCATGTCAGCCCCAAATTCTCCGGTCTGAATTTTTTTTCCTGAAACATTTTCCATCTGCTTTACAAAAGACTGGTATAAAGGAATTGCTGTTTCTGGTTTAGCAGCTTTTATATAAGAAGGACGATTACCTTTTTTTGTAGCGGCATGGAGTGTAAACTGGCTCACTACTATAATATCTCCGTCAACATCAGTAACACTAAGATTCATAATACCCTCATCATCTCCAAAAATCCTTAGTTTGATAATCTTGGTACAAAGCCAGTCTATATCCTCCTGTGTATCGGCATCCTCAATCCCTAATAGTATTAAAAGTCCGCCTTTTATATTTGCTGTCCTGTTCCCTTCTATAGTTACCGAAGCTTCACTAACTCTTTGTATTACGGCTCTCATTAATCTTCATTATCATTATTACGGCCTTCACCATAAATATCGGTCCTGTAGTTTTCGTCTTCTCCTTCCAGCATCTGTATGTAACTCTTATAACGTGACCAGGCAATCTCATCATTTTCGAGCGCTTCTTTTACAGCGCAAAATGGTTCGTTTTTGTGCAGGCAGTTATTAAATTTACATTGATCCTTAAGGGCAAAAAATTCCGGAAAGTAGTCTCCAAGTTCATCTTTTTCCATATCAACCACACCAAAGCCGCGAATACCAGGTGTGTCTATAATTTTGGCGGCAAAATCCAGATCAAACATTTCGGCAAATGTTGTAGTATGCTGTCCCTGGCTATGCTGTTCGGATATTTCTTTTGTTTTCAGGTTAAGCGAAGGCTGCAGTTTATTAATAAGTGTAGATTTCCCTACTCCCGAATGACCGGAAAACATATTTACATTTCCTTTCATTTCTGCCTTCAGCTCCTCAATCCCTTTATCCTCTATAGCGGAAACCCTTAAACATTTATAGCCTATATTACTGTAAACATATTGCAGGTACAGTTGCTCATCAAGCATTTCATCATTAAATGTATCAATCTTATTAAAAACGATAACTGCTTCAATACCGTAGGCTTCGGCAGTTACTAAAAAGCGGTCTATAAAACTAGTGGTGGTTACAGGGTTATTTATAGTAACTAACAGAAATAGTGTATCTATATTAGAAGCAATAATATGTACCTGCTTAGACAGGTTTACAGATTTTCGGATGATATAATTTTTACGCTCATGGATATTGTTAATTGTACCGGTTGTGTTGTCTGAAGTTTCATCAAGCTCAAAGTCCACTACATCACCTACTGCAACAGGATTGGTACTTTTTATCCCCTTGATACGGAATTTACCCTTAATCCGGCATTCATAAAAAACACCTTCGTTCGTTTTTACAGTGTACCAACTTCCGGTAGATTTATAAACAAGTCCTGTCATGCCGCAAAGATACTGTTTTTAATACCCATAATTTATTCTTCCTTATTAATAACTTTTTGCTGATGGCTTATACTTTCCTGATGTATAGCACGAAAAAGCTGTAATATAAAATCTTCTCCAAGACTCTCTTCACTACCCCCTGCCTTCATTCTTTCCAGTATTTCTTTCCAGCGCCTGTTTTGCAGTATGGCTACATTATTCTCTTTTTTAATAACTCCTATCTCATCAGCTATACGCATGCGTTTAACCAGTATTTCAATAAGATTTGAGTCGTAATCATCAATTCTCAGCCTTAGTTTAATAAGCTTGTCATTAAAAGACTCTGCGTCCTCAAATTTATTCATAATAACCAGAATTTTAAGTATTTGCTTAAGAGCCTCTGGCGTTACCTGCTGCGCCGCATCACTCCAGGCCTTATCAGGATTATTATGCGTTTCAATCATAAGCCCGTCATAATTCAGGTCTAGTGCCTGTTGCGATACCTGCTGTATCATATCTCTTTTACCGGTAATATGGGAAGGGTCACAAATAATAGGCAAATATGGAAATCTGTCCTGCAGTTCTATGGCAAGCTGCCACTCGGGTATATTCCTGTATTTGGTTTTTTCGTAGGTAGAGAAACCTCTGTGTACTACACCTAGTTTCTTTATTCCTGCATTATAAAGCCTTTCAACCCCGCCAATCCAAAGAGCCAAATCAGGGTTAACAGGATTTTTTATCAGCACAATCCTGTCTGTACCCTCAAGCGCATCCGCAATTTCCTGAACTGCGAAAGGATTTACGGTTGTGCGCGCGCCTATCCACAACACATCTATATCATGCTCAAGCGCAAGCTGCACATGGTGGGCGTTTGCCACCTCAACAGCCATAAGCAATCCGGTCTCCTCTTTAGCCTTTTGCAGCCATTTAAGGCCAATAGCTCCTACACCTTCAAAACCTCCGGGCCTTGTCCTGGGTTTCCAGATGCCTGCACGGTATATGCTTACATCACTGTTTTTTAACTGATGTGCTATATCCAGCATCTGCTCTTCGGTTTCAGCACTACAGGGGCCTGCTATTACCAATGGGTGGGAGAGCTTAAAATCTTCCAGCCATTGCCTTAACTCAATATTATCTTCCATTTTCTGCATTATGATACAAATTTAGTGCATTTACACAAAATTGAGCATGCATATAACACACATATATTTTTCTTATTACATTTGTTCAAAATCAGAATTTATTATGTCAATCGAGGTTAAGGATATTTCTAAGAGTTATGGTACACAAAAAGCGCTTGACGCCGTATCATTTTCCGTAAAAAAAGGTGAGATCGTTGGTTTTTTGGGCCCAAATGGCGCCGGAAAATCGACCCTTATGAAAATCCTGACTACCTTTCTTATTGCTGACGATGGTGAAGCATCAGTAAACGGCTTTGATATAAGCACTAAAGAAAAAGAAGTCCAGAAATCTGTTGGCTACCTGCCGGAACACAATCCGCTATATCTTGATCTGTACGTAAGGGAATACCTTGCCTTTAACGCAGATGTGTATAAAGTATCTAAATCCAGAATTGAAGAAGTAATACAGCTTACAGGACTTACCCCTGAGGCACATAAAAAAATAGGCGTACTTTCTAAAGGTTACCGTCAGCGTGTAGGGCTTGCAACTGCCCTGCTTCATGATCCTGAAGTACTTATTCTTGACGAACCCACGACCGGACTTGACCCAAACCAACTGGTAGAGATACGCGATCTTATTAAAAACATAGGTAAAAATAAAACAGTCTTTCTTTCTACTCATATTATGCAGGAAGTAGAGGCTATTTGTGACAGGGTAATAATTATTAATAACGGAAAGATTGTTACCGATAAAAAAATTACCAGCCTTACCGCGAATACCGAACAGGTTATAGAAGTGGAGTTTGATAAAGCTACAGACGAAACTTTATTAAAAACCCTGCCTAATCTTATATCAGCAAAAAATATACAAGGCAATACCTGGCTGCTAACTTTTTCTGCTGAAAAAGATATGCGCCCTGTAATTTTTGACTTTGCACAAAATAATAATTTAAAGACCTTACAGCTTAGCCTTAAAACCAAAAACCTGGAATCTGTTTTCAGGGAAATGACTAAGAAGCAGTAGTGGAATTACTTTATTACATATATTATAAAGCCTCTCGAAAATTCAGCCGCAAATCCGTTCTTTTATTTTCAGTACTTCAACTTCTTCTTTTTTATTTTCTCCCAATCTCAATCATAAATTCTTTGTTTCCTGAACTTGGATTGAATATTGAAAATACTACCCTGACTATTATAGTCGCAATTCTGTTATTAATTTTCGATTATATCTATTATTTCCGCCCTTCAAAAACAAAAGCCATAATTAAAAAATATGAGGACAGGTATCAATTAACAGAAGAGAATATAGATTTTGCATATGTACTTTTTTTTATTGGGCCATATGTAGTTTCAATATTTATTATAGTTGTACTTAATGCTAAAACTCTTCCCTGGCAATAATAGCTCTTTATATTTTTTAGAACACCTCCTTACCAATCGCTTTTATATTATCTGATTTCCCCATAGAGTAGTAGTGAAGTACCGGTATGCCGGCTGCTACCAGCTCTTTGCTTTGGGCAATGCACCATTCTATACCTATCTGCCTCACGGCATCGTTATCTTTTGCTTTTACAACTTCCATAATAAGTTCATCGGGCAAATCTACCTTAAATCTATGTGGTATCTGGTTTAGCTGCTTTTTTGTGGAAAGTGGCTTAAGTCCCGGTATAATGGGCACAGTAATACCTTCTTTTCTGCACTTGGCAACAAAATCAAAGAATTTTTTATTATCAAAGAACATTTGGGTTACTATATAACAGGCTCCACTCTTTATTTTTTGCTTAAGGAAATAAATATCGCTGTCAAGGCTTGGCGCTTCCATGTGCTTTTCAGGATAGCCTGCCACGCCAATACAAAAATCTGTTGCCGATGTGTTTAGCAAATCATCATCCAGATAAATCCCTTTATTAAGGTTTACAATCTGTGAAACCAGTTCACTGGCATACTCATTCCCTTCTTTTTCAGGCTTAAAATATATTTCGCTCTTTACGGCATCTCCCCTTAAGGCAACTACATTCTCAATACCCAGAAAATCAAGATCTATTAAAAAGTTCTCGGTATCCTCTTTGGTAAAGCCGCCACAAAGTATATGTGGTATGGCATCTACCCCATACTTGTTTTGTATGGCCGAACAGATACCTACAGTACCCGGACGTTTTTTTACCACTTTCTTTTCCAATAGTCCGTTAGGCAATTCCTTAAAAGTGTATTCCTCCCTATGATAGGTTACATCAATAAAAGGCGGCTTAAATTCCATTAACGGATCGATACTGTCAAAAATAGACTGTATGTTTTGCCCCTTTAGCGGTGGTAGTATCTCAAAAGAGAAAAGCGTTTTTCCGTTTGCACTTTCTATATGCTCAGTTACTTTCATCTAATCTGCAATATTTGGGTTAAGCCATTTTACGGCTTCATCAATACTTATATTTCTTCTTTTAGCATAATCCTCCACCTGGTCCTGTTTTATTTTTCCAAGCCCGAAATACTTACTCTCAGGATTACCGAAGTAATATCCTGATATCGACGATGCCGGCCACATGGCAAGGCTTTCGGTTAAGGTTACACCTGTTTTATTTTCTACATCCAGCAACTGCCAGATTGTATTTTTCTCTAAGTGGTCAGGACAGGCAGGATAGCCCGGCGCCGGACGTATACCTTTGTACTCCTCTTTTATAAGTGCTTCATTACTCAGGCTCTCGTTAGCAGCATAACCCCAAAAATCTTTTCTAATCTTTTCATGCAGATATTCCGCAAAAGCTTCCGCAAGGCGGTCACCCAGGGCTTTTACCATTATTGAATTGTAATCGTCATGGTTCTTCTCAAATTCAGCGGCTTTTTCATCCACACCAAAACCAGTAGTTACACAAAAAGCACCCACATAATCGGTTTTGCCTGTTTCTTTCGGGCAAACAAAATCGGCTAAAGCTATATTTGGAGCACCTTTTGTTTTTTGCGACTGCTGCCTTAGCGTAAGAAATGTTACAAGTTCACTTCCGTTCTCATCATACACGGCTATATCATCGTCATTTACCTGATTGGCAGGAAATATTCCGTACACTCCTTTGGCTTCCATCCACTTTTCCTCAACAATAGCTTTAAGCATTCTTTGGGCATCTTCAAATAAAATTACCGCCTGCTCACCCACAACCTCATCATTTAATATGTCGGGATATTTACCATGCAAATCCCAAGTACGGAAAAACGGCGTCCAGTCTATGTAAGGCACCAGTTCTTTTAATGATGGTGCAATGGCATGTACCCCAAGAATCTTAGGTTTATGTGCACTATAAATATCCCAGTCTAACTGAAGCTTATTTGACCTTGCATCGGCTATGGAGAGAAAATCCTTATCGCGCGAACGGTTTAAATAACCTTCACGCAGCTTATTATACTCTTCCCTTAGTGTTTTAGAATATTCGGTTTTTGTACCTGTATTAATAAGATTACCTGCCACGGTTACTGCCCTCGAGGCATCATTAACATGTACCACTGTTTCCTTGTATTCAGGCGCAATTTTTACGGCAGTATGTGCCCTCGATGTGGTTGCACCACCTATCATAACAGGGATGCTGATATTAAGCTTATCCAGTTCTTTTGCGAGATACACCATTTCGTCAAGCGAAGGCGTTATCAGTCCGCTAAGCCCAATAATATCTACCTGCTCCTTTATAGCGGTTTCGATAATCTTTTCCGGTGGAACCATAACACCAAGATCGATAATCTCAAAATTGTTGCATCCCAAAACTACCGATACTATGTTCTTACCTATATCGTGTACATCGCCCTTTACTGTAGCCATTAGGATTTTGCCCGCCGAGGCTCCTTTACCTTTACCCTCTTCAATAAAAGGCAGAAGATAGGCCACTGCTTTTTTCATTACACGTGCCGATTTTACCACCTGTGGCAAAAACATCTTACCGCTGCCAAACAGGTCGCCGACTACATTCATCCCTGCCATTAGGTTTATCTCGATAACCTCAATAGCCTTTGCTGCCAGCTGACGTGCTTCTTCTACATCGGCTTCTATAAATTCATCAACTCCTTTTACCAAAGCATGGGTTATCCTTTCCTGTAATGGAAGTGAACGCCACTCCTGTACCTGCTTTTCTATAGTTTTGGCATCTCCTTTTATATTTTCTGCAAAAGCCAACAGCCTTTCGGTAGCATCGTCGCGGCGGTCTAAAAGCACATCTTCCACATGCTCCAGCAGGTCTTTTTCTATTTCATCATACACCTCAAGCATTTCCGGGTTAACGATACCCATATCCATACCGTGTTGAATAGCATGGTATAAAAATGCCGAGTGCATGGCTTCCCTTACCTTATCGTTACCCCTAAAGGAGAATGAAACATTACTTACCCCACCACTCACGTGGGCATAAGGCAGGTTTTGCCTTATCCATTGTGCTGCTTTAAAAAAGTCGATCGCATTTTTACGGTGTTCTTCCATACCGGTAGCTACAGGAAAAATATTAGGATCGAAAATGATATCTTCCGGAGTGAATCTTACCTGATTGACTAATATATCATACGACCGCTTGCATATATCTATACGCCTTTGATAAGTATCGGCCTGGCCAACCTCATCAAAAGCCATTACAATTATGGCTGCCCCATAGCGCTTTACTTTTTTTGCATGCTCAATGAAAAGCGCTTCACCCTCTTTAAGGCTAATGGAATTTACTACGCTCTTACCCTGAGTGACCTTAAGCCCCGCCTCTATTATTTCCCATTTGGAACTATCTATCATGACCGGTACTCGGGCAATGTCTGGCTCTGATGCTATAAGGTTAAGGAAAGTGGTCATGGCATGTACACCATCCAGCATACCCTCGTCCATGTTAATATCAATAATCTGGGCACCACCCTCCACCTGGGCACGGGCTACATCAAGAGCCTCCTCATACTTTTCTTCTTTTATAAGGCGTAAAAACTTTCGGGACCCCGTAACATTGGTACGTTCCCCTACATTTATAAAATTGCTTTTGGGCGTTACAATCAGTGGTTCAAGCCCTGATAACTTTAAGTATCTGTCTTCTGCCATTATACTGCCTCCTCAATTTTACGGGGTTTATAATTTGCTGCCACCTCAGCAATGAGCTTTATGTGTTCCGGAGTCGTACCACAGCATCCACCTATAATATTAATTAAGTTATCATCCAGATACTCTTTAATAAGCTGCTGCATTTCTTCCGGAGTCTGGTCATACTGACCGAATGCATTAGGCAGGCCTGCGTTAGGGTGTGCCGACACATTGAATGAGGTATTATGCGCCAGCCTTTTCAGATAAGGTTTAAGCTGATCGGCACCAAGCGCACAGTTAAAACCCACACTCAACAAAGGGATATGTGAAATGGAAATTAGGAATGCCTCTACCGTTTGTCCCGATAGTGTCCTGCCCGAAGCATCGGTAATTGTGCCACTAACCATAATAGGTATATCTATACCCAGTTCCTCTTTGACCTCTTCTATAGCAAAAAGGGCTGCTTTTGCATTAAGCGTATCAAAAATGGTTTCTACCAGCAGTATATCACAGCCTCCCTTAATAAGGGCATACACCTGCTCTTTATAGGCAATTAAAAGATCATCAAAAGTTATGGCCCTGAATCCAGGGTCGTTTACATCGGGCGACATGCTTGCCGTACGGTTTGTAGGCCCTATGGAACCTGCCACAAACCTGGGTTTATCAGGATTTTTTGCAGTATATTCATCTGCTATCGCACGCGCAATCTTGGCCGACTCATGATTAAGTTCGTAAACCAAATCTTCCATGTGGTAATCGGCCATACCGATGGTAGTACCGGAAAATGTATTCGTTTCCACAATATCGGCACCTGCCTCAAAATATTGGGCATGAATATCCCTTATAGCCTGTGGCTGGGTAAGTGATAAAAGGTCGTTATTACCTTTTAACGGATACGGAAAATCTCTAAATCGTTCGCCCCTGAAATCTTCTTCGGTAAAATTATACCGCTGCAGCATGGTACCCATAGCGCCATCCAGTATAAGTATCCTTTCATTAAGGGCCTGATGTATTTTTGACATAACAGTTTATATTCGGATTAATGTTCCGTTATAAAATCAATATGTCATCAAAAATGGAGAGGGAAAATACGGATGTATTTTTATTGTGTTATCTATCCGCATAAATTGCGGTAGAATTTAGCACCTTCTTTAAAGATTAAAGGGTTGCTAAGGCTTCAACGGGTCTATTCCCTCTGCCTTTCGTGATAACAAATCAATGTGTAAAAGAACACTACAAATTAATGTAATAAATTGTTACAAAACAAGTGCTTTATATTTTTCTGCCATTTCTATAAGCGCATCATATATCTTTTGGGCTGCTATGTGCTTATCTCCCTTAACATTTTCCATAAACTTATAACCTGTTCCATAAATTCCGGCTGCCATGTTTATTTCTTCCTTTAGCCCCGCAGAAATATTTTGCACCTCTTTGTTTACAGATAAGAGACTAAAACCGTTTTGTAATAATATCGGGTATTTTTTAACGAGGCTGCTATCAGCAGTAGCATCAACAATTATAACATTGCTCATATTATTGGCAAGTATATAATACATAACGTCTTCCAGTTTAAATGGAACATTAAACTGTATAAAATTAGCTTCCCATGAAAAATTGGCACCTTCTTTTTCAAAGAATGCAACAGATGAGTTTGTGATTACCGGAAACCTGAAGTCCAGTTTACTTTCAATCGCCAATTCTTTCCTGTTTTTTAATACTTTATTGATAAGTGCACTCCCCACATTTCCTATGCCGAAGAGTACTATATTTATTTTATTATTCATTACTAATTTTCTTTTTAAAAAGAAACTGCTTCCTCTGTATGGGCAGAGGAAGACAGTTCTCACAAACAAACAAAAAACAACTTAAAACAACTTTTTTAAACCCTTAAGAGTAATTATATTCTTTATACAAAACCAGGTCTACCGGGGTGTTGTTTACCAGGTTATCATACACAGGGCTCCTGGCCTGTATTTCCTTAATCCATTTTTGCAGCGCTGTTAATGGCGCTTTTGTTGTAGGCTTTAAAGTTATTTCCAATTTTGTAAAGCCTGCCCTGTCTTTCGTAAGCCTGCCTTCATACTTTGCAGTATTAAAATTTCCGCTTATTTCTACCTGAAGCGAGTCTAATGCTATCCCCTGTTCTGCAGCAATGAGCTGCCCCAACGAATTGATGCAGCCTGCAAAACCGGCAAGTATATATTCGTAAGGGTTAGGCCCTTCCAGTTCCGGGAATTTTTCGTTCTCGCTAATCCTGAGGTCAGTGTTTAATGTTTTCACAACAAACTGCCTGTAATTTCCTGTGTATCCTAATACGTTAATCGATGTTGCGCTCATAATTATTTTTTTTAGTTACTGATAAATGATTGAAATAAAAAAAAGTCCTTTTGGAGAGTTACCAAAAGGACTTTTACACTTGGGTTATATAAACTTGAGATTAAGTCGTTCGCTTTTGGTAACAGCAATGGGGTATCCACATCCATGTATAACATGTATGGCGACGGAAAATTGAAATATTAAAATTTAAATTCTTCATTACTGTTAGAGATTTTGGTCAAATAAAAAAGCCCCTGCTTATGGGCAGGGGCTTTTGCGTGCTATATATTTTTATTTAAAATAAGCCAACAGTTACCCTGCAGAATGATTCCACATAGAAAAGTAACGGGTATGGCAAATATTAAAGTTCATCGTTCAGTTATTCAATGAAGCAAACTTCTGAACTATTCCTGACATACACAATAGCCGGAACTAAAATTTAACATTTTAAGGGTATAATCCTGAGGGGTTTAAATATTATATATTTAAAAGCTCTAAAAAAATTTTAAGTATTAAATAACGAAACTGATTTTTTATATTCCAAATAGGTTTTATACCTTTGCTTCATTAAAATTTAAGAGGAAAGATTTGTACTGATTGCAACCTCAATAAAAAATGCTAAAGCAGGACTTCACTCCCCCTTTAGCATACCTTTGCACTTACTTTCTTTCCGCATAAAACATTAAACTATTTTATGGCATATTTATTTACGTCAGAATCAGTGAGCGAAGGGCATCCTGATAAAATTGCTGACCAGATTTCGGATGCATTAATCGATAATTTCCTTGCTTTTGACCCTGAGTCTAAAGTAGCCTGCGAAACCCTTGTTACTACCGGACAGGTAATACTTGCCGGAGAGGTAAAGTCTAAAACCTACCTTGATGTACAGCAGATAGCGCGAGACGTTATCAAAAGAATAGGATACACTAAGAGCGAATATATGTTTGAGGCTAATTCCTGCGGTGTGCTTTCGGCTATCCATGAGCAGTCTCAGGATATTAACCAGGGTGTTGACAGAAAGACCAAGGAAGAACAAGGAGCCGGTGACCAGGGAATGATGTTTGGCTATGCAACAAATGAAACCGAAGATTACATGCCACTTGCACTTAACCTGTCGCACAAGTTATTGCAGGAACTGGCTGAACTTCGCCGTGAAAATAAAGATATTACTTACCTGCGACCTGATGCAAAATCTCAGGTAACACTTGAGTATGATGACGATAACAAGCCTGTGGCAATTAAGGCTATTGTTATTTCTACACAGCATGACGACTTTGATACAGAGGAGGTTATGCTGGCTAAGATAAAAAATGATGTACTGGAGATTCTTATACCAAGAATATTGGAAAAGAACTCTCAGTATGCGCATCTGTTTAACGATGATATTGAATACCACATTAACCCTACCGGAAAGTTTGTAATAGGCGGACCTCATGGTGATGCCGGACTTACCGGAAGAAAAATTATTGTAGACACCTATGGCGGTAAAGGTGCGCACGGTGGTGGTGCATTTTCTGGAAAAGACCCAAGTAAAGTAGATCGAAGCGCTGCCTATGCAACCCGCCACATTGCAAAAAACCTTGTAGCAGCAGGCGTAGCAGATGAAATACTGGTTCAGGTTTCTTATGCTATTGGCGTGGCAAAACCTATGGGTATTTATATAAATACTTATGGCACTAAAAAAGTAAACCTTACTGATGGCGAAATCGCGAAAAAGGTAGAATCAGTTTTTGACATGCGCCCATACTTTATTGAGCAGCGCCTTAAACTAAGAAATCCTATTTACAGCGAAACTGCAGCTTACGGACACATGGGCCGCAAGCCGGAAACCGTAACTAAAGTTTTCACCTCGCCGTATGGAGAAGAAAAATCAGTTGAAGTGGAACTGTTTACATGGGAAAAATTAGACTATGTTGAGAAAGTAAAAGAAGCTTTCGGGCTGTAATTAAAAGGAAATATAT
>CAMPIZ010000021.1 GCA_946886675.1 uncultured Flavobacterium sp. | reverse complement strand
CAATATATTTACTGTAATATAAATTGTAAGGTGCATGTAAAAATCCCTTATGCGCTCCATTCGTTTTTGAGCCATAACAAAATGTACCTTGCGCTTTAGATCATTTTCCATATCACTCATATTTAGACCGCTCTTTATCCCTCCTGTCCATCTCATCCATAAGTTGTTTAAGCTTGCGCTCTTCCCAGCCTTTTCCTACAAACGGGTACCAGTCAAATGCTCCCATACCATGAAATATAATACCTATACCCCAGCCGGCCATAGAAAACCAAAACCACTGAAACTCGGGCATGGTTGACATATTTATATATATAAGGACTGGAATAACCGTAAAGTAACAAACAAGATTTATATAAAAGCTCTTAATTTCTTTTACCTTTCTTTTTGCCTTATCATAAGCTATTTTATCAAAATCTTCCATGTTATCGCCATTTTTTAGATTTATCTTTTTCCATAAGCTCGTTAATTTTGCGCTCTTCCCAGTCCCTGCTTAGAAAAGGCATATAATTAAATACATTTACACCATGTATTACTACCCCTATGCCCCACCCTATGGCAGGGTACAAAAACCACAAATGGTAAGGATAAGTAACCAGGTTTAATACAGCCAGCCCTATAATCACTACTACATAGGCTGACAGGTTACTGTAAAAACCTTTAATTTCTTCAATCTTTTTTTGGGCTTTAAGGTAATTGCCCTCTTCTCTGTTATAAACTGATGGTTCCATAATAGATAGCTGTTTTGTTAGAATAGGTAACTTAACTGTAAAATGTTTGTCTGTTTCGTGTACCAAAACATTACGCTCGGTAAGTATAGCGTAGCGGTTTACAATATTTTGCAAACCAACCCCTTTTCTGTCCCTGAGAACTTCTTTTTTCTGAAGGTCATTCTGTACCACCAAATAGCCGTCTTTTTCAAATATTCTTATGTACAGAGGACGCTGCGGACTCACTACATTATGTTTAACGGTGTTCTCTAAAAGCAGTTGTAAGGAAAGGGGTACTACCTTAGCATCAGGATTGGCTATTTCCTGTACTTCATAAAAAACACTGTTTTCAAACCTCATCTTGAGCAGGTTCATATAGGTTTTTGCAAAAGATAACTCCTCCTGTATACTTACCAGTTCTTTATCTTTTTGTTCCAGCACATAGCGGTATATCTTGGACAAAGAGGTAGTGAAACGCTGGGCATTATCCGGGTTTTCTTCAATAAGTGAACTAAGAACATTAAGGCTGTTAAAGAGAAAATGCGGATCGATTTGGTTTTTTAAGGTTTCAAACTGTGCCGAAGCTGTACCAGCTATTATCTTTTCGCGCTTTACCCTGTTTTCCTGATAAGCCTTATAAAAATGGAAAGAGTGTATTAAAAGAAGTATGATTATTGTAATACCCATAGCAAAATAATAATTGCTCAGGGTTTCTTCAGCTAAAAACTGCCTGAAAGTTTCTCCTTCAATAATTACGTCTTCCAGTATCCGCAGCAGAAAAACACAAAAAAGCGTTACCATAAAGGAAAGTCCGAAACCTACAACCGCTCTTTTAAGGGGCATGTTACTTTTATCAAACTTCTTATTCAGATATATAAAGAGCACCGAATTAACAAAATAGAGAACGATAGAATAAAGCATGGTAAAAAGAAAGCCATAAAAAACAAGGGTATCGTTTTCCCAGGTATTTCCCTGTGCTTTTGATATTACAAAAAGCACTATAAAAATAATGGCCCCTATACCAAATGCTTTAAGCAGCTCTTTAACTATTTTGTTCATCTTATCTAATTATAATTATTTTCCACACTCCTTCAATTTCTCCTGCGCACGCTCTAAACCCCAGTTAGGATGAAAAGGTGTTTCTGGCTTAAAGTTAGCAAAAAGTCCAACAGCACGTTCAATTTCAGCACACATTGGTGTTGTATCCTGTTTAAAATAGGCCGCTCCACCCATTTCAAATTCGGCTTTGCAAAATACAACACGTGGGTTTTGTGGTGCTATAGACAGGGCTTTCGCATAAATTTCACTTACTGTTGGCGAAAGCTTCATCCCATTGGTCATTGGGTCAAAAGCAATCCAGGCGGTATGTATCATGGCCTGCATAACCATAAGTTCAGGATTATTTGGCGAAATCATATCGGCCCTGTCCTGTGCTGCCTGTGCTTTACCTAATAAAGCTGTAACTTTTTCCCTGTCTTTTGTCTGGAAAGCCTCTATAGTATTTATTAACGAAATATAATAATCCGGCAGCCAGTTATCATTTTCGGCAGCCGAAATCCTTTCAAACATAGCCGAAGCCTCTGTTGTCTTTCCTTCTCCCCAAAGGCCAAATGCCCTTTGCATTCCCTGCTCATATTGTGTTTGTGCGCATACGGAATTTACAATAAAGAAAACTGCGATGGTAATAACTCTTATCATAATTTTAGGTTTTAAATAATTAGTACTGATTTGATGACGCAAATATCATAACTAACTTACACCTGTAAAAAAGTGTTTTACCGAACTGTAGAATAAAAGGGATGAACTGTTATTTTGGTATATTTGAGAATGGAACAATTGCTCTCTCACCTCAACCTCACCATAAAAAATACCTCTCCTGTTCATGGCGGAGATATTAATAAGGCTTATAAAATAGCTGCAAAAGAAGGTGATTTTTTTATAAAAACAAACAACAGGAATAAGTATCCCGGGTTATTTGAAAAAGAGGCAAACGGACTTAAAACACTTGGAGATTCGGGGGGATTGCCTGTACCTGAAGTGATACAAACCGGAGAGTTTAATGATACCCAATACTTATTATTGGAATGGCTGGAAACCGCTAATACAACACCGGAAATGAGGGAAGCCTTTGGAACCCGTTTGGCACAGCTGCATAAAACAACACAGGAAAACTTCGGCTTTTATGAAGATAATTACCTGGGCACTTATCTTCAAAACAATACGGCTTATAGTGCATGGAGTGAGTTTTATGCAAACTGCAGGGTATTGCCCTTGATAAAGCTAATTTATGACCAAAATAAAATTAATCGCAATATTATAGCCGCCGCTGATAATTTTAGCAAAGAACTGAACAATATTTTTCCTATAGAGCAGCCCTCTTTATTGCATGGTGACTTGTGGAGCGGTAATTTTTTGTCAGCCAAAAATAATGAGACCTACCTAATAGACCCAGCAGTATATTATGGGCACAGGGAAATGGATATAGGTATGAGCAGGCTTTTTGGCGGCTTTTCTACACAATTTTATGAGAGTTATAACGATGCTTACCCGTTAGAAAAAAACTGGGAAGAGCGGCTGCTCTATACACAGCTTTATCCGTTGCTTTTTCATGCATATGCCTTTGGCGGGCATTATATAGAAAGCGTCAAAAACATACTTAACCCTTTTTCTAAACACTAATCCTGATATGAAGAAATTAATATTATTTGCCACAATACTGATACTTACAGGCTGTAAAGAAAAGAGAAGCGAAAGAATCATTAAGAAAGACATGTTTGTTTTTTCCTTTGTTAGTGAAGGTGTAGACTTTAGCTTAAAGTTTACAGGCGGTGACAGCATTTATCTCCTGAAAAAATATCCGTTGCCGAAAGAAACTTTTATAGCAATACCTAAAAAACAGGATAAAAACTCAATTCAATCCCTGGTAAATAAATTGGATTTTAGCATGTATGATACTATATATAACCAAACCAATCTTAAAGACGGTACAGCGTTTAAATTCTATAAAGTTAAAAATGACTCTGTACACCAAATATATGTATATGGACATATTGCTCCTGAAGAATTATATGAAATTGCAGACAGGCTACTGCAAATTCAAAAAAGACAACGATGGGCTGTTACAAACAATATGGTGGATTTTGGAAACCAGGATAATATTAACTATTCAGCTTCAAAGGCAAGAGAATCAACAGACTCTAATTAAAGTTCACTAACAAGGTTGCTGTGCAAAAAGGCTTTAGAGTTTTCAGGAGTAAGTATATGCAGCCAGTCGTTATGCTGCCCCAGGAGTACAACTTTTTCGTTTTTACTTAACGTTCCTATTATATCATGTTCTACAGACGGACCCTGCCTTAAGTTGGCTTTAGATTTTACCTTTAAAGAGGCTGTTGCAAACGATCTTTTGTAATCACCTGGTAGTATGTCTTTGGTTTTAAACACAAACGGCAACGGGTTTACTGCACCTCCTTTATAGATACCAAAATGCAGATGTGGCGGGGTAAATTTTGCATTACCTGTATTACCTACAAAACCCAAAGTATCCCCTGTTTTTACCTTCATCCCGGGCTGTACTGCTATGCTGTCAAGGTGTGCATAGTACAAAGCATTGCCAAACAATCCGGCACGCTGCCATACCTGTTTGCCTCCCAGCCCATGATTACCTGTACGGCTTATAGTACCATCTGTAACGGCTACTACAGGAGTACCGCGTTTTGCAAAAATGTCAATTCCTTCGTGCCTGCGTTTTCCGCCATCGCGGTCCACACCCCAAAAGCTGCCTATATCAGTATTTCCTTTTCCGGAAACCGGGAAACCATATAGAGGTTCCTTAGTAAGGCTTATAAAAAAACTGCTGCCTGCCACAAGTTCAGGCTGTATAATTATTTTATAAACACCAGTTGCTTTTGGTTCAAACCTAAGGTTTATATCGTCAGTTCCGGCATCTTCAACATGCTCAAAACCTAAGTACTTATACTCAAAAACATCTAAAAACACTCGTTGGTTTACCGAGTCTTTTATAACCGAAGCATTAAGCACTTCCCCTTCCTGTAGCGTAAAAGTATAACTGTAGGCTGTGTTGCTGTAAGGTATAAACTTACCTTTTTCGCCATAAGGCAGTGTTATTTCAAGGCTGTCATTAACTGCAGTATTATAAGCGCTCTGCCACTGGCTGTAAGCTGGCTCATTATCCTTAAACTCCCTTTTGTACACCTCCCTGGCTGTGGGCTGGGTAATTATATCTGTAACTTTTGTTACTCCCGAGCAGCCTGCTAAAAGCAGTACTGCCGCCATCATTCCTGTATAAAACAATTTCATCTTCACATCACTGATTACACAGTAATTATGCCAGTTTTTGTTAAACAACTTTTAGTCAGCCATTTAAATAAATCAGTATATTTATCGCATCAACCAAAAACCACAACCATGAGAAGATTATTATTACTATCTGCTGTATTTGCGGCTTTATCGTTAGGAATAGCCTGTTCAGATGATGACGAAAACCCTGAACCCGTAACACCGGAAATTACAAATGAAGAATGTCTTGCAAAACATTATACTCTATCAAATAATAATGTGAATGATATTAGCAGCATCCTGTTAGCTGATTATATTTATATTGGTTTTTCTACAGAGATGCCTGATAGTGATATTGTAAACTTTATAAATAATCAGCCTGATCTGGTCGATATTGATGCAACCGCCATACATATAGAGGACTATGATACAAGCAAAGCAGTTGTTGCCCAATTTACAACAGGTAAAACCTGTCATCAAATACATTCTTTTATAAATCAAATGAATGCAAATGAAGAGGTACTATACACCAGTTACACTTATCAGAGCTCTTTCTGGATAGGAGAGACTACTTATGATGTGATGACCTATGGCAACCTTTTTTATGTAAGAGTTACCAACGCTGATGATTTGTCTGCCCTTAACGCTACTGCTCTGGAGACCAATACTACTATAGAATTTGAGCATGAGTTTTTAGAAGGGGTTTATATTATGTCTACCAGTAAGGATTCTGACGGTGATGCCCTGGACATGGCAAACTATTTTCAGCAAACAGGCAATTTTGAATTTGCAGAAATAATTTTTTACGACTACCTTCTGGATGAAAATAATGGATAAAAAAGGGGTGTTTGCCCCTTTTTATTTTACAAATTATCTAACTGATTGGTTTTCTTGTCATCACTTATCGTCCAGAAGAAACCTACAAAGAAGAATCTGTCGGCAGGCTGAGTTACAGGCTGTCGGGCAAATACCCCATTCATATCGGGCGTATTGGCATATTCATAGCCAAATATATTATTATTCCCTGTTACATTAGATATTGAGAAGTACAATATCTTTTGCTGCGACATAAGCCAGGCCCAGCTTACACTAAGGTTGTTATAACTTTTTGTAAGCCCGTTCATAAATTTGGTTTCATTAGGGTTGTCATATGGCCGACCGGAATTATAACTATAGGTTAATCCAACCTGCGACCTTAAATCATTTATCCAATATTTGGTAACTACACTAAGGTTATGGTTTGCTATATAGCCCGGTGTAACGCTGTATTCATAATTCCTGTAATCTCTTTCACTGTCTATAAAGGAATAGGAAACCCAATATTCAAGATTTTTTATTGTCCTGCTGTCCCTCCAAAAAAGATCGATACCCTTTGCAAAGCCACTCCCCTCATTACTGAATACCGAATTGTATTCTGCCATTTGTGTATCAAATTTTACAAGGTCTGCATAGTCTTTATAATAGGCTTCTGCCCTAAACATTCTGCCTTCTGCATTAAAGAGATAATTAAAAATATAGTGGTTTGTTTTTTCATATTCAAAACTTTTGTAGTACTTCAGGTATTCCTGTTTTGGCGTTTGATGAAAATCACCATAAGCAAGAGAAAATTGTCCCCTTTTTCCCGCCTGATATGCCAGTGCTACACGTGGTTCGGCAACTGTTTTGCCTATAATATCAGAATAAGAGGCTCTTACACCGGCTTTGAGGGCGAAATTTTTAGAGAAAAATATATCGGCTTCTGTATATGCTGCAGCGATATAATTATTATATCCGCTGTTAAAACTAAAATCATCCGGCTGAATAAAATTTTCTGTAAAGTCGGTTATAAAATAATCAGCACCCACACTTAGCTTAAACCTGCCGCTAAAGCTTTTGCGCAGCTTAACCTTTAAGTGCGAGCTGTGTTCACCATTATCAATGTTATCAGCATTAAGGCCTATATCATTATGGCTGTAACCATAGCTAAGGCCGGTTTGCAGGGTTAGATGATCTCCAATAGTGCCTTTGTAGGAAGAGTTAAGATAAAAATTGTCATTAGTTACTGCTACTCTTACAGGTTCCGGCTGGTTGATGTCATCCTGATTGATATCAAAATTGGCATGGTCAAAAGCGGCGTATACTTTAAGCAGGCCTTTTTCAAATTTATAGCGATATACTGTTTCACCAGCAAGTGACTGATATGGTTTGTTCCAGCTTACATTTTGAGGTACCACCCACTGATACGGCTCCAGGTTTATATAGGCCAGGTTAAAACTCAGGGAACTTTTATCCCATTTTTGGGTATTGCCTAAACCCAATCCTACAGTCATTAGGGCAATATCAGTCTGCTCCTGTACAGGTTCTTCTATGGTATTCAGTAAAAGTACGCTTGATAATGCTTCGCCAAACTCTGCCGAATATCCTCCTGTGGAAAATGTCATTCCACTAAAAAGAAACGGGGAAAAACGGCCTCGTGTGGGCAGGTTATTAGTTGTGGCGCCATAAGGCTGCGCCACGCGTATACCGTCTACAAATGTCTGGGTTTCATCTGCTTCACCACCACGCACAAACAGCCTTCCGTCCTCACCTACAGTTTGTGTTCCTGGAAGTGTTTGTAATGCCGCAATTATATCTCCTGCAGAACCCGCCGTGGTAACAATATCAAGTGGCTTGAGTGCAGTAACCTTACTGTTGTCTCCCGCCTGAAATGTTCCTGCCGAAATTACAACCGCATCCAGCATATTTATGTTTTCGCGCAGTGTAAAGGTTTGTGGTTTATAGTTTTCTGTTTCTATCTGCTGCATTACATCTTCAAAAGAGAGGTAAGTAATTACAAGGTACCTGCTCCCGGTAGCTGTAGTTTCAAAAGTAAAGCTGCCATTTTCATCGGTAGTGCTGCCATCATAAGTTCCCTGTATAAATACATTGGCGCCTTCCAACGGCCTGCCTTTGGCATCTACTACCTTTCCCGATAAAGTAGTCTGGGCACTAAGACCTGCTGTAAATAATAAAAAGAAAAAAATAATTGCCGTTTTCATGATTGATGTGTTTTGTTGAGGCAAAGTTGCATCGGGCTTCACACCTTTCATAATTAAAATTTCCGAACTGTAGATTTTTGCGGATGAATTGTAACAGAGGTAAAAAAACATATTTCCTGCCCGTGTTTTATATAAAAATCCTATTTTAGCCCCCAAACATTAACCAAATATTATTCAACACCTTATGAAAAAAGCCTTACAGCTGCTACTGCTATTAGCAAGTCCGGCAGTGTTTTCCCAAATTAATTTTGAGCCTGGGTATTTTGTAAACGACAACGGAAAAAAAACAGAATGCCTTATAAGAAACGTTGCATGGAAAAATACTCCTGAAACTTTTGATTACAAGCTAAGCGAGAGCAGCGAAATCCTGACAGAAAGTTTAAGAAATGTAAAAGAATTCAGTGTGGGCACAGCTTACAGGTTTAAGCGTTTTGTAGTAGACATAGACAGGTCTAACGATTTTACTAACAGATTAACGCATATTCGCGAGCCCCAATTTGTAAAAGATACTATCTTCCTAAAAACCCTTGTAGATGGAAAAGCCACCCTTTACCATTATGAGGAACCCGGTATTATAAAATATTTTTATTCTACAGGAGATCACAGTGAGGCAACACAGCTTTTTTACAAGCGGTACATAGTAGGCAGCAGCACCATTAAAGAAAATAACAATTATCGTCAGCAACTTTTCCTGATAATGAAAGACGAAATGCCGCAAGCATCACGATATGAAAGGGTAAAATATAAAAAGGATCCGCTTGTTAAGCTCTTTATGGAATATAATGGCGATAATGCCAAAAATATGGATGCAAAACATCTTAAAGGCGATATTAACCTTAAGCTTGTTGCCGGCGGCGGACTGGGATCGCTTACTATAGCCAATAATTATAACATTAATCACGAATTTGATAAAGGTACTGTGTTTATGGCCGGTGCTGAGCTGGAATATGTACTGCCCTTTAATAAAAATAAGTGGTCTATGTTTGTAATGCCTAACGTACAATTCTATAATGCTACATCCAGCGATGATGTTTTGGAATATGAGGCAAAGTATTCTTCCTTCCAGATAGGAGTAGGCGGCAGGCATTACATGTTCTTAACAGATAAGTCTAAACTCTTTATCGATGCTGCTTATAATTTTGCTTTCCAGATGGGTGATTCTTATATTAAATATAACAATCCGCAACTGGATATTAGTAAAGCTACCTCGCTTACAGTAGGGGCAGGATTTAACTACGGCCCATACAGCGCAGCGATCAGGCATACTTTTAAGCATGAAATAACAGAGTATGTATATTGGGATATTGATTACAGTACAACAGCAATTGTACTGTCTTATAATTTTCTATAGTTAAAAAGGGAGGATAATTTAATATCTGTGGTTACTTTTGCAGTGCTAAAACCTTTGCTATGTTTAACACTGCACTTCGTAAAAAATATAATAATCTCCAACTGCAAAAACTTGTATTAACAGCTATAGTTATCGGGCTGCTTGCTGCAATTTTAGCAGTAAGCCTGAAACATATTACCGAGCATTATGAGGAAATCCTGTTTGCCAAAGCTTCCGGCAGCAGGATTTTCTTTATTATATTTCCTTTTGCCGGGCTCTCGCTTATCTACATTTTAAGGCATTATCTTTTTAAAAAGAAGCAGAATAAAGGTATTAAAGAGGTTTTTGAAAGCACTGCTACCGGAAAAAAACTTCCTGCTTACAAAATACCCTCCCATTTTATAAACGGACTGCTTACCGTAAGTTTTGGCGGCAGTACAGGGATTGAGGTATCCACAGTAGTGGCAACAGCAGCAATAGGCTCTATAGCCCATGAAAAGGAAAGCTTTTTAAAAAAGTATAAAACCGAGCTTATTTGTGCCGGAATCACCGCGGGTATAACCGCATTGTTTACCACACCCCTGGCAGGCCTGCTGTTTGCTTATGAGGTTATAAACCGTAAACTGAACAAAGCTTATGTAATAACTAATATAGTTGCTGCATCTGTAGCTTTTGCCTTTGTAGCCATATTAGGCGAAGGCCCGCTATTTACAGTAAATATCGTAACCTGGAATCTGTATGCCCTGCCCTATTTTGTGTTATTAGGGGTACTGGCAGGTTTAAATTCGGTTTATCTTACAAAGTGCGTATTGTACTTTAAAAAGCTGTTTGCAGGGTTTTCTACAAACTATCACAGGATTGTTTTGGGTTCAGGGCTTATAAGTATTATGCTGCTTATACTCCCTCAACTGTATGGTGATGGCTATCATGCTATAAAGCATTACATAGCAACGGCTGACGATTTAGGTATTACAACATTACAAATACTTACTATAGTAGGTATAATACTCCTTAAACCAGTAATAACATCTGTAACGCTTTCTGCCGGAGGCGATGGCGGAGTATTTGCTCCCGGTATTTTTGCCGGTGCCTTTTTAGGCCTGCTTACAGCTATTGTACTAAACACCTTTTTTAATGCCGGCGTTATCCCTGTAAATTTTATGGTAGTAGGTATGGCTGCCATGCTTAGCGCCAGTATACACGCACCTTTTACAGCTTTGTTTTTAGTTTGCGGGCTAATTAACGACTATACACTGTTTGTACCAATACTGCTGGTGTCCTTAACCGCAAAATATACAGCTCAGAAAATATTTCCATATACAGTATACAGTTTCGCAAAAAAGTAGCAAATGGCCATACAAAAAATTAAACGCAGCTATCGCAAAGCACGCTATGTGTTTTATAAAGAAACACTGGTAGACTATAAAGAACACTTTTGGGCATTTGTAGGCTCTTTTGTTGGTATGGGCATCATTGGCTGGCTGCAGTATAGAGCGTTCAGCCAGGAAGACCTTATATTTCTAATAGGTTCATTTGGGGCTTCAAGTGTGTTAGTTTATGGCGTTATACAAAGCCCGCTGGCACAGCCGCGTAATTTAATAGGCGGCCACCTTGTTTCGGCAATAATTGGCGTAACTGTCCAAAAATTAATCCCCGATGCTATGTGGCTCTCAGCCCCACTGGCAGTATCTTTATCCATTGTTCTAATGCAGGTAACAAAAACACTGCATCCGCCCGGGGGCGCTACTGCCCTAATAGCGGTTACAGGTTCTGCACAAATAAAGGCGCTGGGCTATATGTATGTACTCATGCCGGTACTTACAGGCTCTTTTATACTTCTTGCAACAGCGCTTATTTTTAATAATATCACCAAAAACCGGCAATACCCCTCTAAAGCAGCGGTTGATAATATAAGGCTGTATGGAAGAAGGATTAAAAGGCTAACCAAATCTTAAAAAATTTTGGGCTGATAGCTTAAAATCATACTTTTATAGTTCAAACTAAAAACCATCAATTATGAAAATACCAGAAAATTACCTTCCGGTAATGCCTTACATTATTGTACCAAATGCAAATGATTTTCTTGACTTTCTTAAAAATGTGTTTGGTGCAAAAGAACAAATGATCGTTCCCGATGAAAAAGACAGTTCAAGAGGGATAATGCATGGTGAGGTGCGTATACACGATGCTGTGATTATGTTTGCAAACAGTACCGACGACTGGAAAGGAAAAACTGCAGGCATGTTTATTTATGTAGATAATGTGGATAACATTTACATGAAAGCGCTTGAAGCCAAAAGTAAATCGCTGGTCCAGCCTGTACAGCAGGATTATGGCTATACCGCAGGCTTTGAAGATCCTTTTGGGAATCAGTGGTGGATAGCACAGGGAGAATAAGTTACTTATCTATATTTAAAAAATCGGAATTTCCAAAAAGTAAAATCAGAATTAATGGTTTACCTTTGGGAATTATAAAAAATAATTTAAACTATGGTTTATAA